>DATJGC010000658.1:0-5206 GCA_035495345.1 Chitinophagaceae bacterium
CCTGCACGATAAAATAAAAAACTTTATCTACCAGGCCATTAATTAATCACTCAACTCCCTTACCATGTTAAAGAAACTACTGCTGCCCGCATGGCTACTGCTGGCTACCCTTTCGTTATTTGCACAAGACAGTATTCCTTCTTTTGTTAAAGACAGTCTTGAAATATACAGCAACCGTGCGTTGAAAGACTGGCGCATTCCCGGCGCGGCGGTATGCATTGTAAAAAATGGCAAGCTGGTATTTATGAAAGGTTTTGGCGTAAAAGAAATGAATGGCAGCGATAAGGTAGATGAAAACACATTGTTCATGATTGGTTCTAACACAAAGGCCTTTACCGCCACGGCACTGGCCATGCTGGACGCAGAAAACAGGGTAGACGGTCAACCTGGTAAGTTTTCACTGGATGATAAAGTCACCAAATGGCTGCCCGGTTTTGCGCTTGATAACAAAGCCGCCGGTGAACAAGCCATTATCCGCGACCTGCTTTGTCACCGCCTGGGGTTCCAGACTTTCCAGGGAGATTTTACCTACTGGACCAGCAATCTCTCGCGCAGCGAAGTAATTGAGAAAATGAAACATATAAAGGCGAAGTACCCCTTCCGTACCACATGGGGATACACCAATGCAGCCTTTTTAACCGCAGGAGAAATTATACCAAAGGTCACCGGCAAGCAATGGGAAGAATATATAAAGGAGAAAATATTTCTTCCGTTGGGCATGACAAACACGCTTGCACTCAGCAAAGATTTTGCATCCGCCGCCAACAGATGCACAGCACATACCATCAACAACAATGAGCTCATTAAAATACCCTTTTGCGCCATCGATAACCTGGCGCCGGCAGGAAGCATCGGCTCCTCGGTAAATGATATGAGCAAGTGGATACTGATGCAATTAAACAATGGCAAGCTGGGCGATAAGCAAATTGTTCCCGCGGCAGCACTGGCGCAAACACGGCTACCGCATTCCATACTTGGCAACGGCGGCTATCTTTACAACCGCGGCCATTTTTCTCTGTACGGGTTAGGGTGGATGCTGGAAGAATACTGCGGCAGAAAAATCATCTCGCATACCGGCGGCGTAAACGGTTTTGTAACCAGCGTTACGCTTATTCCTGAAGAAAAACTTGGCATTCTTGTTTTTACCAATACAGATCAGAATTCTTTTTATGAAGCATTGAAATGGGAAATAGCCGATGCCTATCTTGGTAATGTCTATCGCAATTATAGCAAGGTTTACCTGGACTACTTCAATAACAATATGGCTACGGAAGCGAAACGCGAAAAGGCCTTGCAGGATACAGTGGCCATGCACCCGGCCACCTCTTTACCGCTTGCAAAGTACACCGGCAGTTATTTCAATGATGTGTATGGTGATATGAATGTAAAAATTGAAAACAACGAACTCAGGATGCATTTTTCTCACCATCCTGGTATGTACGCAAGCTTACAGGCGCTGGGCGGCAATCGTTTTTATGTTACTTTTTCTGACCCCATTTTTAGCAAGGCGGTATTCCCTTTTACGGTAAAAGACGGCAAGGTAACGGGCGTTACGGTTAAAGTGGCCGACTTTGTAGAATACAATCCGTACGAGTTTGTAAAGAAGTGAAAGCACCCACCCAGACCATCGATTCCATTAAAGTGATAAACAGCAAAATGGTATTGCCAAACGTTTAATGTTTTAAAAATACATCGCAAACACCGAAGGGTTGCAAAGAGACAATGCCAGCCTTGCCAACTCGGAACTAAGCACTGCGAACTCGGAACTAAGAACTCCGAACTAAGAACTAAGAACTCTGCACTGTCCTACTTCGTTTTTACAAACCTGGTGGTCATCACCTTGTCGCCGCTCATAACTTTTAGCAGGTAGAGCCCTTCCGGCCATCCCTGCAATTGAATACTGTGCTGCCTGGTTCCGGGGCGGGCTGTGTACATGAGCTGACCATTGGTATTAAAGCATTGCAGGGTTTGTATTGGCTGGCTGTTCCTGATGGTAACCAGATTTGTAGCAGGGTTGGGCGCGAGTACCAGAGCATCTTTTATGGTGATAGTTACAGCGACAATTTTACTATATGAATACCTGCCATCATTGTCTATTTGCTGTACCCTGTAATAATTGATGCCGTTGAGAGCGGTTCTGTCGGTAGCCTCGTATTGCTGTCTATTGCTGCTGCTAAGGCGGGCATCCTGCAGGCCAATACTGCTAAAGTGGATACCGTCTGTAGAACGTTCTACTGAGTAATTCTTTACGCCTACCTCGTCACTAACGCTCCAGATTATACGCACCCGTTCATTCACTGCAATGGCGGCCACAGACAACCATTGCAAGGGCAACAGGTTATTGCCACCGCTGGCATTGGCCAGTGCAAACTCACCAAAGCTGCTGAAATTTCCATTGCTGATAATGGAGCCGCTGTTATTAGCATTACCCGTGCCACCAAGATTGAGCCAGTTACCGGCGCCATCATCTTTTACCATTCTTAACGAGGCTGCATCGGTAACTCCATCTTCCGGGCCATAACTGAGTATAACAATGGCACTGCTCACGGGTTGTGCAGTAAGCTGGTTGATGCGGTAATAACGTTTTGTGCTCACGTCCTTAATACCCGGTGGCAGGTTGCGGGGTGCTGGCGCAGCATTGATAACCTCGGCCTCAAAGGCAGACAGTCCGCCCTCTGCCAGGTAGAGACCCATTTTTATGGGGCGGTAAACATCTTTGCCCACCGGAAAATCCAATGATACAACCCCGCCGCCGTCTGCATTGCGCCGAAGCGGTCCTTCTATAAAGCTATTGGAATTACCGCCTTCTACCAGGGCTTCCTTGGCAATATTCAGCGTGCTGTTATTGCCCATCAGCACCCTTCCCTGTTGCAGGCGCAGCAATTTGTTAATAGTGACAAGGCTACGCTGCAGCGCATTTACTTTTACAACTGCACCGGGCCCATCCAGCACCAGGGTATCTATGGACAGGTCTTTGCCAACTGTAATGTTCATTGATGCACTGCGGATGTATACAGCAGAGAAACTGCCGCTGCTGGTAATTTGTGGCAGCTGATCACCTTTTACTTCCAGTCTTACATTTATATTCTTCAAGGCAACACTGTTATAGAGTTGGCCGCTTAAAACCATATTGCCCGTTCCGTCTATGCTGCCGGCATCCCTGCATTCAAGTGTGCCGTCTATGAGCAGGTCGTCACCCTTGCCGTTGCGCAAATCCAGATAACCACTCTGAATGAGCCGAAGCGTGCCGCCTGCTTTTACCCAAAGCTGATCCAGTTTAGCCACGCCTGTGTGCGTAACAGTATGACCGGGTTCAATTATAATGCTGTCGTCATACAGTTGTGGCGCCTGGCTGGCAGGGATAAAGCCATTGCCCGATGCTACCTCCCAGGTACTACTTTCTGTAAGCAACCCGGATTGTTTGCTATGGTAAACAAGTGCTGTGTAGCAGCTGAGTTGTGCCTCCCATCCGCGCTGCGTTACGGATGCATTGCTTTTAAAAGAAAATGTAAGCCTGCCCGAAGAAGAAGTATAAGTAAGCGGCATGCTGGGGTTACCAGACAAGACGGCCAGCAAGGGCGCATTGGTATTGTCTCCGTCGTAAATGCTGAGTACGTCCTGGCCGGCCTCTGTGCTAAAATCTGTAAAACTTACCCGTAGTTGGTTGCCTTCTCCACCAGCAATGATAGTGCGTGTGGTAGTTTCATTATTGTTGTATGCTCCGTTCCGTCCGCCGCTGTCAAAGAAAACGGCGGAGCAGGTAGCGATGCTGCTGGCACTGCTGATCTTTATATCGCAGCTTTTAAAGTAGAAGGGGGCCGATGTACTGCTGCAACCGCTGATGCTGGCACTCACCGTATAAGTGCCGGCTTCGGTAGCCAGGTAAAAGCTATCAATGGCGCCGGGTAACAGCACAGCGTCTTTGTACCACTGGTATGCATAAGCGCTGTTTTTTGTAGCACTCAGTCTTACAGGGGCGCCGTTACAGGTACTATCTGTTGCTGCGCTGATGCTCACGGAGGGCTGCAGGTTATTTACCTGCACCGTTACCTGGCTGCTGGCGGTGTTACCGCACCTATCCGTTACCGTTACAGTGTAGGTGGTGGAAACAGCAGGCCTTGCGGTGGGTACGGCTGTAGTGGCATTGATTAACCCTGTAGCCGGCCGCCATTGGTATTGGTAGGCGGGCCCTGCAATGGCCGTTGCATCAATCTGCGAGAACCCATCGCCCAGGGGGCCCAGCACGGAGGTTGCACCGGTATTTGTATTGAGCAGTCGCCATTCGGCCGCAGGCTGACTGGAAAATATTTTTGCTGTAAGATAAATGCTGTCTGTGAGCGGATCAACCGCTGCATCCTGTTCAAAACCTGCTGCAAAGCCTACGGGCTGCGGAAGCCTTGTAACTGCCCCGGTTTGCTTATTGACGCTGTACACATACTGGTCTGATGATAGCGTATACATATCTCCGTTATGACGCGCCACCAGCCATAATAAGCCGCCCACCGGCATGGTTGCCACCACTCTTGCAGTGGCGGTAAAATGGTCAATAATATAAAGTGTGCTGTTGTCTCCCGTGCCTGCCGTAGCATACAGGTTTTTAGTGGAGGGATCCCAGCAAAGGCCTGTCCAGGAACCACCCTGCTGTGGTACCGCCTTTCCTATCTGTTGCAGCTGCCCTGTTGCTGTATCTATTGCGTACAGATCATTTAGCTGCGGAGCAATAACATAATAACCGTAGGGTGTAAAATCACCGCCGGTAAAAAATGCATTGGCAGTAAGGGCGTCTTCAGGCAGGATGTTCTTAGAAATGGTATCAAACTGTAAAGGGTTCTCAGGAGAAAATTTTATAAAACTATTGCTTCTCCGATCCATGCCAAAAACCCTTCGGTTACTCAGCCAGGGCGCCCCACTGGCGGCAGTAGGGTTGCCTCCCAGCTGTACGGATTCACCGGTACAAATCAACCTGTCTGCACCCGCACTGGCTATTAGCGGCGGCGCGGTAGAAAGATTGTCTACGCGCAATGCCGCAGACAATGCCGTACAACCATTGGCGGCAGTAGCAGCCACATCATAATTACCGGTACTTGCTGCAAGCAGGGTATTGCCGGTGCTTAGTGCCTGGCCATCCTTGCGCCATTGATAAACGGTGCCGGGCACCGGGTTATCTACTTTTAGTGTAACAGTTCCGCCACCGCAGAACCGCAAG
>DATJGC010000659.1:0-4334 GCA_035495345.1 Chitinophagaceae bacterium
CAGCCATGGAAGAACCCCGCAGGAAGAGCTTACCTGGCTTGCATGGGAGGGTGCGCGGCAACGCTATCCCCAAGGCATACCAGAAAAGATAGCCGCCGCCATACGGTATGAGCTGGCCTTTATGGAACAAATGGATTATGCGCCGTATTTTCTTACGGTCTATGATATTGTTCGTTTTGCCCGTGCACAAAATATTCTTTGCCAGGGCAGGGGTTCCGCCGCCAACTCCACCGTGTGTTATTGCCTCGGCATCACATCTGTTGATCCTTCCAAGTTCGACCTGCTCTTTGAAAGATTTATTTCCTCTGCGCGCAATGAGCCACCAGACATTGATGTAGATTTTGAACATGAGCGGCGGGAAGAAGTGATTCAATACATCTACCAGAAATACGGGCGAGACCGTGCCGCCATTGTAGCCACCGTTACACAACAACACCAGAAAGGCGCCCTGCGAGACGTGGCCAAGGCCATGGGCATTTCTGTTGATACCATCAACCGCTTATCTGGCCTTATGTGGGATTCTATTGATGAATGGATGGATGATAAACATATCAGTTCACTGGGGTTAACCACCGATGACCAGCATTTAAAAAAAGTGCTTACCCTTACCCGCGCCTTCATGGGTTTTCCGCGCCAGCTGGGCCAGCATACCGGTGGCTTTGTTATTACGCGTGGTAAATTATCTGATCTCTGCCCGCTCTTAAATGCCCGGATGGAAAACCGCACCTGCATAGAATGGAACAAAGACGATATTGATGCACTGGGCTTTTTAAAAATTGATGTGCTGGCACTGGGCATGCTCACCTGTATCCGCAAAGCCTTTGATATTGCAAAAGATAAATACGGTTTGGAATGGACGCTTGCCAATATACCACAGGATGATCCGGTGGTGTATGAAATGATTTGCCATGCAGATACCATTGGGGTCTTCCAGATTGAAAGCAGGGCCCAGCAATCTATGTTACCACGCTTGCAGCCCCGCTGTTTTTACGACCTTGTAATAGAAGTAGCCATTGTTCGCCCCGGCCCCATTCAGGGAGACATGGTGCACCCTTACCTGCGCCGCCGCAATGGAGAAGAACCAATAGAATATCCCTCCAAAGAACTGGAAGAAATTTTAGGCAGAACCCTTGGCGTGCCACTCTTCCAGGAACAGGCCATGAAAATTGCCATTGTAGCCGCTGGTTTTACCCCCGCAGAAGCAGATGAACTCAGGAGAAGCATGGCCACTTTTAAAGTAAAAGGACTGGTAGGAAAATTTCAGCAGAAACTGATCACCGGCATGACCAGCAGGGGTTACACAGAAGAATACGCACAACGGGTGTTTAAACAACTGGAAGGATTTGGCAGCTATGGCTTCCCGGAGAGCCATGCCGCCAGCTTTGCCCTGCTGGTATACATTTCTTCCTGGCTCAAATGTTATTACCCAGATGTATTTGGCTGCGCTATTTTAAACAGTTTGCCCATGGGCTTTTACCAACCTGCACAACTGGTGGCAGATGCAAAAAAGCACAACGTAGTGGTAAGACCGGTTGACATCAATTTTTCAGGATGGGATAACCACCTGGAAGAAAAAGACGGAAATTATTTTGCCTTGCGCCTGGGCTTTAGACATATAAAAGGTTTGCGCGCAGATGATATGGAGAAATTATTGTTGGCCAGAACAGCGGCATTTAAGACGGTAGATGAATTGAGAGCAGCAGGCATTGCAGAAGCCGCGCTGGAGAAATTGGCCGATGCAGATGCTTTTAGATCCATTGGACTGGACAGGCGCGAAGCCCTCTGGCAAATTGCCGCAAAAGACCGCCCGGTAGCCCTCTTTGAAGGGCAAGCCGCTGCAGACGCCAGCGAACAAGCCATCAAACTGCCGCGGATGCATGCTTCAGAACATGTGGTACATGATTATGCCGCCACTTCATTATCACTGAAAGCCCACCCGGTATCTTTTGTAAGACCCAGCTTGCAGCAACTGCACATTGTTGCAGCCACTGACATGGCCAATATGCAGGACGGTGCGCCCATTAAAATTGCAGGACTGGTGCTGGTTAGGCAAAGACCGGGCACCGCCAAAGGTGTTTGTTTTATTACCATTGAAGATGAAACCGGCTGCGCCAACCTTGTAGTGTTTGAAAATATTTTTAGCACCTACCGCAAGGCGGTGCTGCAATCAAAATTATTGATGGTAGAGGGCAGGCTGCAAAGAGAAGGGGAGGTACTGCATGTAATTGTAGAAGCATGTTATGATTTCTCCAGGTTGCTGCGCAAATTAATACCACAGCCCGGGAAAGAAAACCATCTGCCTTCGCTCAACACCACCATTGAGATACATTCCTCTCCTGATAAAAAACGAAAGGAAGAACCCAATGAACTGGTTTTTCCGGATGCAAGGAATTTTAGGTAAATAGAAACAGGCTGCTCTTTCATGTATCTTTTTGCAGCAGGTGTATCGTATAAAAAAACAGCAGGCCATAATGCCCGCTGTTTCGTAAGATGGACTGTAATAAATTTAATAGAGATAATTTAATGCAGTGATATCATTTGAATTGAATGTTCTGTTGCCACCATTAGAGCAGGCCAGCATCCATGAATTGGCGTCTGGCCCTGAAGGTGTGCCCGGAATAAGAATAGCACCCACATTGGAAGCACCTTCGTTAACCGCCGTGCCACCACAGCTATAGGCACGGTTCATATAATCTGTATGGCGCATACCAATGCAATGGCCTATCTCATGCTGTATTACCGAACCCACATAATTAACATCGGGGTTGCTGCCATAGGCCGCCTGGTTGGTGTTCATTTTTATTGTACTGTAAGGACTTCCATTGTTGGTGGGGAAGCCGGAAGAACCCAGCGTAATGTAGCCACCACTGGGCCCCTGGTTAAAACCACGGATGGTAATGCTGGCAGAACCTGAAGTAATGCGTGCAAACTGTATACGCAGGTTGAGCGCATTGTATCTTGCAATGGCCAAATCTGTTCCCTGTATAAATGCCGTACCCAGGTTGGTTACTTTAATGGTGATGGTTCTGGGCAAACCCGTTACCAGGTTGGTGGTGCGGTACTGCTCAGCAGACGCCACACGCAATAACTTCTGGTCATTGATGCCGTTTAATAATTCATCGGTTAATACAATATCATCTTCCACCAGGTAGCCATCTTCATCTTTACGTACATTCTGATCACTAAAACCGAGCGCTTTAATTTGTGCAAGTGTTTGCGGAGAAATAGCCTGCTGGTCATCTGCAGCACTACTTTGTTTTTTGCATGAAATAACGGATACAACGAGGCATGTCACCAGCAAAGCAGGGAATAAAACTTTTCTCATGATGTTATATTTGAAAGGTTAGAAATGAAAGCGTGGATGCACCGGGGGTTACTGTAATTTATATTTTAATTTTTTTCTTTTCAAAAAAATTATTTCGTTTAGTGTAAACCCTTACCGGTACAATTAGCTTTGCATTTATCGCTACACCCGTGCAGGCATTGGAAATAAGCCTATCATTAGTTACTCCCGCCGTCTGCCTATTTTCGGTATATTCATACAGATGAAAAGGCTGCTTATCTTTTTTTTATTGCTTGTATATATTTGTTGTGCGGCACAACCAGGGCCCGCCAGCACAATATTGCCGCCGGCTATGCAGGCAAAGCTTTCTCCGTCACTTGCCACAACACTCGCCTCCCTGTTGCGCCATCCTACTGCCCCACATCTCTTCCTCATTCAGTCTACCCGTTCTGGCGCGTTGGCCGATAGCCTGCAAGCATCACCCGCCACTGCCATGCTTCGCCGCGTTACCGCTGATTTTATACTGGTAAAAACCAATTACGATGTAGTGCAGGCAAAAATACTCAGCGATACCAGCGTGCATTTTGTTGATATCATTGATAGGGAAGTGCACGAAGAACAAAGCATTGCCGGCTTCGATAACACCCTCAATACCATTAACAGCCTGCAGGCCCTGTATCCATCTTTCACTGCAAATGGCCTTTCCGTTTCTGTGAAGGAAAACCGGCCTGATACCGCGGATATCGACTTTAGCCACCGTTTACAATTAACCGAGGCCGCCTCCGCTACTTTGTCTACCCATGCCACCATTATGGCAACCATTATTGCCGGCGCCGGTAACAGTTTTTACAATGGTCGCGGTGTGGCTACCGGCGCAAACATTACGTCCTCTTCAATTGATGTACTGCTTCCCGATAATGATGATTACTATGCTGCCCACCAAATTTCTGTGCAAAACCATTCATATGGTACCGCGCTGGAGAACTACTATGGTGCAGACGCCGCTGCTTATGACGCAAGTGTACTTCACCGCCCCTCATTACTGCATGTC
>DATJGC010000660.1:0-3782 GCA_035495345.1 Chitinophagaceae bacterium
GTATGGATAGCACCACCACATGCGTGGGCTTACCATCCGCCAGTTGTATGGCACGTTGCAGAATCTCAGCAAATTCGGTCTTATACACATCAAGACTTTTCCCCTGGTACGGGTTGTTAACGCCAATTAAGACGCTTACCATATCGTAATTATTGGTCACCGGCCGTTCGCGGATGGCGAGGAGAAGATCGGTGCTTGTCCAGCCATTGGTAGCAATAATGTCTACACGTGTTTTAATACCCATGGCCTGTAAGAAGTCGGCCGTTAGCACCGGGAACCGATCCGTCTCCGGCACAGAAGTACCAATGGTATAAGAATCGCCCAGCGCAAGGTATCGCTTTGCGTTAGGGTCTTGAGCGTTGCTGTTAACAGGTGTATAAACGGTGCTCATGGGTTGATCTTTTTTTGTACAGGCCAGCAGGCAAATAACAGCCGCTGCGCCCAACAGCAAGGGCAGCAGGCGATGGCGCAGCACTGACAATGTAGTAGGTAAATGCATACAGTTATGTACGAAAGAAAACAATTTTCTGATCTGCCAAACGCGTTTTTCTTTAACCCTTCCCAGCCTTGCCACAACAACATTATGGACCCGGGGTTCATTTTTTATCAGACCTCGTAAAGTACCAATATACCGGCACCGCCAGGGCAGTAATGGCCAGTCCTAACAAAGAATTGATGACCGGCGCCTTGCCGCTATTGTAATTGGCCACATCATTCCATACGGTACTGATAACATAGAAACCTGCAAAGGCAATAAATAATACGGCCAGCAGCGGGTATCCCCAGGCTTTGTAAGGCCTTGCCGCGTGCGGCATCTTTCTTCTCAATACAAAAATACCCACTGCACCCATGAGATAAGCAATCCATGAAATAAAGGTGAACATGTCTGCGAGCATATCAAAAGACCCGCTCATAATGAGCATGGCGGCCCAGATGCCATGCAGCAGCAGCGCATTGCCCGGTGTACCAAAGCGCGGATGTTCTTTGCCTGTCCATTTAATAAATAATTTGTCTACACTCATGGCATAGGTAACCCGTGCAACAGACATGATATTGCCATTGATGGCGCCAAAGGTGCAGATAACCACCATGGCCGCCACAATGGCGCCGCTTGTATTGCCCAGCGCTACGGCAATAGCATCAGACGCCACGAGACCAGAAGTGGCTACTTTTTCTACGGGCAGCACATAGAGATAGGCCTGGTTTACGAGTATATACAACACAATGCAGGCAGATACACCAATAAACAAACTGCGCGGAATATTTTTCTGCGGATGACGGATCTCGCCACCCACAAAGGTGATATTGATCCATCCATCATAGGCCATAAAGGCGCCCGTTAGCGCACCCACCAGTCCGCTCAGCAAACCAATACCTTCTTTGGGATGCACGGCATCTACAAAATTGGCAAAGCTTCCCTTGCCGGAAAAGAAGATGCCAAATACCAGTGCTGCCACCACCAGCATCTTTACCAGTGTGGATACCACCTGCAGCGTGCTGCCTGCTTTTACGCTGATGTAATTGAGCAAAGTGAGTACCAGCACAAGGGTTACGGCCAGTGATTTTACACCCAGGTTCTCCAGCGGGTACAGATTACCGAGCAAGGGCAGGTGCAGGGCATAGGCATGTTCGGTTACGGCAGGTAGCCTGGGCAACTGCTAAAAATAATCTGCATAAGCCGCGCACACAAAGGCAATGGCGGCTACCGCTGCCGTATTGATAACGGCAAAAGCTGCCCAGCCATACAGAAAGGCCACAAACCTGCCGTACATGTGTTTAAAATACACGTATTGTCCGCCGGTTTCGGGCAGCATCGCCCCTACTTCGGCATAAATCAGCGCGCCAATGAGGGAGAACAATCCAGCTACTACCCAAACTGCGGTCATCCATAAGGGTGAGCCTGTCTGTGCCGCCATGGTAGCAGGTTTCATAAAAACCCCGGAACCAATGATACTTCCAATTATGATAGCCACCGCCGGCCAAAGGCCGATGGTCTTTTTTAGTTGAGATGCCTCCATGCAGTGATAGCTGTAAACTGAAGATAGGAAACGCGCATCATACTCAGCAGCTTGTTTTTAATCGGGCGTCAGGGGGTGATCCAGTAACTTTGGCCGATAGAACTGATGCGTATGAATCATTTATGGTCGCAAATAATTGTAAACACCGTTTACCGCAAAAAAGCAAAGGAAGAATCTCTTTCTCCGTTTGAACTGGCCAAGGGCATGCGAGAATTTAGACTCATTGTATGGCGACAGGTAAAGGACTCGTTGCTGATCATCACCGGTGTGTTCTGCGCAGGCTTCGGGCTAAAAAGTTTTTTACTGCCGGCGAGTTTTATTGATGGCGGCGCCACCGGTATTTCACTGATGATTGCGGAATTAACTTCCTTATCATTACCCGTGCTGCTGATAGTAGTAAATTTTCCGTTCATTCTGCTGGCGCTGGTAGTAATTGATCGCGGCTTTGCCTTTAAAGCCAGCCTGGCCATTATTGCGCTGGCGCTCTGCACAGCATTTTTTCCCTTTCCGGATGTAACACATGATAAATTGCTGGTGGCCGTCTTTGGCGGCTTCTTTCTCGGCGCAGGCATTGGTTTGTCTGTACGCGGCGGCGCCGTGCTGGACGGCACCGAAGTACTGGCCATTTTCATCAGCAGAAAATCAAGCCTCACCATTGGCGACGTTATCCTTGTATTCAATATCGGCATCTTCCTGGTAGCAGCCTGGCTATTATCTGTTGAGACCGCACTCTACTCTGTGCTTACTTATCTCTCCGCTGCAAAGACCGTAGATTTTATCATTGAAGGCATTGAAGAATATACCGGCGTTACTATCATCTCAGTAAAGAGTGATGCCATTCGTAAAATGATCACTGACGAAATGGGCCGCGGCGTTACCGTGTACCGCGGCAAAAGAGGCTTCGGAAAAAGTGGCGACAATTACGATGTAGACATTGTATACACCGTTATCACCCGCCTTGAAGTAAGCAGGCTCAACGCAGCCATCGAAAGATTAGACCCGCATGCCTTTGTGGTAAGAAGCTCTGTAAAAGATACCAAGGGCGGAATGATAAAGAAAAGAAGATTGCACTAGCTGCAGGGCGCGAAAGATTTGTTGCAGCCCATTCTTTGTAAGAAAATTTGGCCTAGATTTATACGGCCAACCCGGGTTTACCATAAACCTATTATTGACCCAATAAAATAACGAACGATGCCACAACCCACACGCAGAGACGCCATCAAAATAATGGCCACCGGCAGCGCTGCCCTGCTAATATCACCCAGTATTATTTTGCCGCGCAACAGGAAGAAAGACAAATTGGGTGTGGCGTTGGTAGGACTGGGTTATTACAGTACCGATCTGCTGGCCCCTGCCCTGCAACAAACAAAAAATTGTTACCTGGCCGGCATTGTTACGGGCACACCCGCCAAGGCTACTGCCTGGAAAGAAAAATACAAGATACCCGATAAAAATATTTACAACTACCAGAACTTCGACAGTATTGCCAACAACCCCGATATTGATGTGGTGTACGTTGTGCTGCCGCCTTCTATGCACCGTGAATATGTAATACGTGCTGCCAACGCCGGCAAAGAAGTATGGTGCGAAAAGCCGATGGCCATTACTGAACAGGAATGCCGGGAGATGATAGATGCCTGCAGGAAGAATAAAAAATCGCTTGCCATTGGTTATCGTTTGCAGCATGAGCCCAACACACAGGCCTACCGCGCCATCATTGCAAAAAAACAATTGGGTAAGGTGCAGCAGGTAAATTGCGCTGCC
>DATJGC010000661.1:0-11869 GCA_035495345.1 Chitinophagaceae bacterium
AGAAACACCATCAGCAATGACCTGCGGATCCATATTAAAGGCGGCCATCTTGCCGAAGAGTCCTGCACCCAGGTTTTTAAACAGCTCACTGGCAACCGGCTCATACGCTTCTGTTACTGTGGGTTTGTCTGAATGAATGCCTTCTTTTGCACCGGTATTCATTTCTGTAGGGTATACACCCGGCTGTATGCTCACGTTTTCTATACCAAATTGTGATAGCTCTTCCTGTATACCCTCGGTAATACTTTCTACGGCAAATTTGGAAGCGAGGTAAGGTATCATAAACGGCAGCGTATGCCCGCTGGCGCCGGAGGTGATATTAATGATGAGGCCGCTTTTTTCTTTTCGCATATAGGGAAGTACCGCCTGGTAAGTGCGCACAACGCCATAGAAATTGACCTCGAACATCTTTCTTATCTGGTGGAGGCTGTAGGCTTCCAGCAAACCATAGCCACTAACGGCGGCATTGTTTACAAGCACATCAATACAGCCATGTTCCTGAATGCTGTTTTCGATGGCGGCAATAACCGACGCATCATTGGTAACGTCAATCTCTGCTACATGAATGTTTGAGTGGGCGGACAGTTCTTTTGCCACCGCCGCGTTCTTGCTGGTAACGTTGCGCATGCCTGCAATTACAGTATGGCCTTCGCCCGCCAGCGTTATTGCCATCAGTTTGCCAAAGCCGGTGCTGGTGCCCGTAATGAAAATTATCTTTTTCATACAATTCTTATTTAGTGTTTACCGGAATAATAAATTCCACTTCAGTGCTGTCTATTATCTTGTGCATGGGATCTGCCAGTTCAAGCAACAGGACGTGTTTGCCCGGAGTAAATCCATTCATGGTAATGGGCTCAGCGCTGGCATCCAGCCAATGCCATGGTGCGTTGTCAACAGTAAGATGAAGATGACCCACCCTTGGCGATACGTCCATCGCCCCCTCGCCATATACCGGCACAATGCGGATATGCTCTGTGCGGTACTGGATAACCACCCTTCCAGATTGCAGCGGCCCGGCAAGGGGTGCGTCTACTATCAGTTTTGCCGGGGGTTCTGCATCCAGCTGAACAACGGCGGGTGCGTTGCGTGCAGAGGAAATGCTTTCCGCCAACTTGCTGTTGTTTGAAGAATCTGTATGCACAGTCTTTGTTTTTATTGTTGAGCGGACCGACTTACTTCAAGCTTATCAGACTATTCCGCTGTTTTTATTGCGTAATTGAATTGCCAACAGCAATACTACACATCCGCATATACCAATTTTGTAAAGAAGGCGCCATCCAAAACAAACTTGCCAAACTTTTCATCAAACTTGCGGGTGGGCTTTGCCGCCACCGTTGCTGGTAGTGATCTTCCTTCTTTCTTTAATTTGGAAACATTGTGCTGTACCGTAAGCAGCATATCCCTGAATTGTACCAGCTGAGCCCGGTTGCCCACGGCACCATGCCCCGGGACTATAACGGTTTTATCAGTGGTGATGGAAAGATTATGATTGCAGGCGCTGATCATTCCGCTGAGTGTTCCGCCACTGCTATGGTCTATAAAGGGATAATAGGGGTTCCACCAGGTGTCTGCTACGTGCAGCACATCCGCATGCGGAAAATACACTGATATATCACAGTTAGTATGGGCAGGCGCATACTTCTTCATATGAATGGATGAGCCATTGAATTGAAGACGGTGTTCAGCATCAAATAAAATTGTTGGAAGCGCGCCGGCAGGGGCTGGTGTAAAAGTGTAATCCCAGTCTACCACCCTGATGGTCTTGGCAAGATTTTCTTTTGTTTGTCTTTGCGCAATAATAGTAGCGCCGGCCTGGTGAATCCATTCATTGCCATCTGTATGATCAAAATGCCAGTGAGAATTGACAAGGTATTTAACAGGCTTGTTGCTGATTTGCTGCAGGGCCGCTTCCACCCTTGGTTTTGATACACCAATACCTGCGTCTACCATCAGCTTTCCATCCACCCCGTTGAAAACCGAGATATTACCGCCTGAGCCAGATAAGACATGCATATTACCACGCAAGGTTTGAACATTCACCGGCTCGGTGGCGGCAGCGTTTTTAATGGTGATTACCGGACTGGTGCCTTGGGCAAATATCCTGCGCGGACTCAATAACAAGCCTGCGGTAATGAGTCCTGCACTGCGTAAAAATTGTTTTCTGGAGAATGGGTTTGCTGCCATCGGTTTCATGTTAGTGTTTTTACCTTGTTAATAATATCGCCTGCCTTTATTAAATACTGCATGCTAAGTTCCATGGTGCAAAAAAATTTTACTTGACTGTGCAACTACAGTTTTTTGATTGTTCTGGTCAATACCTTCACGTTCTTATTGATCATACTTATTGATTATTCTTGTTGATGCTACAATAGTATGCTGCACACAATTGTGGGGCAGTTGCCGATGATTGCATTTTTTCATTCTTTATATATCTTCTATTGTTGTTTACATGCACCCTGTATGCTGCAGATGAGGTACCAACTATTACCAACTGGATTATGTAGTTGCGTACAACAGGAAGCCGATGTGGAAGCAATACATTTTTCATGTTTGCCTTTACTACAAAAGCAGTATCTCTAACAAGACTTTCCTTTTTCTTCGCCTACCAGGCTTCTACCCTAATTAATGACCTCCTTCAACAGTGCAATTGTGATATCTCATCACTGTTTTTGTGAAATAGCGAAATATCACCAGGCTTTGTCTTTAAAAACGAACGCAACGAATTGATAGTTAAATGTCTATGAAGTGGCACAGGCTTTGAAAAAGCTATTGAGCCAAAACGCTATTCCAGTAACCCTACGGACCAGCATCATAATTTTTCCAGCATTAAAACTTCAAACAATGTATACGCAAATCGCTGAGTCAATTGGCCGGACAAGAACAACCACAGAAAAAACTTTGCATTTAAATGGTAGTGTTGCCATTCGTGTTTGTAACGGGGTTCAAACACCCACGTCATTTTACACCGAGGATTGCCAACTGCTTTTTATTAAACGGGGCATGCTGAGAGTACGCTACGGAAATGAAAATTATAACGTGGGCGCAGAACAACTGCTGCTGCTCAGGAAAAACATACTCGTAGAATATCAACCCTGTATGGGCGTAGCGGGAGAAGACCAGCCACTGGAGTTTATACAGTTCACCATAAAAGCAGAACTGGTAAAAGAATTTACCAAGATGGCCTCATTAAATATTGCCTGCAGCCAGGCGCCGGCGCCGCTTGTTATAAAACCGGGAGAGCGCGATTGCATAGCGTACATGCAAAGCCTGGATACAATGTTAGCCGATGAGGGTAGGCCTGCAGATGGGTTGGTAAAGATAAAAATGCTGGAACTGCTTTTCCACCTCTCTGGTACCGACAGAAATATTTTTGAACAATTACTGGATGTACGTGAACATTACCGTACCAATATTACCGCCACCGTTGAAGAAAATATTACCAACTCAATGTCCGTTGAGCAACTGGCCGTGCTTTCTGGCAGAAGCCTCTCCAGTTTCAGAAGAGATTTTATGGCCATTTATAATATGCCCCCTTCTCAGTGGATAAGGTTAAAAAGATTGGAGAAAGCCAAAGAATTGCTGCTGAGTACTACCATGACAATTACAGATATCTGTTATACACTGGGCTTTGAAAACATTGCGCATTTTTCCAGGCTCTTTAAAGCGCATTGCGGTTACCCGCCCTCCTGCTATAAATCAAATAGCAAGGCCGCTTAGCAGCACTCAAAAACCAAAACGGGTTTTATTATCAAAAAGAATGACGCAAACAGCGCAATCAAACAAAAGACATAAATACATCTTTGCACCAGTAAGAAAATAGTAAGCCAGGCACAACGAAACAACAGCGCGGAGATCAGCAACAACAGTGAATGGTCAGCAGGCAAGAATTATTGAAAGACCCGTAATTTTTAGCCTGCTGACATTTCTGCCAGTGTTGACACGTAGAAAAAATCCTGCGATGGCATCAAAACAACAATTTGAAATATGAAGGCTACGATTGGAATACCTGAAACACATTTGCACGCAGTAGCGGAAGCACTCAATAAACTTCTGGCAGATGAAGTAGTGCTGTACATGACCACGCGGAATTATCACTGGAATATTGAAGGGCCAAACTTTCATGAAATGCACCTCTTGTATGAGAAGCAATTTACGCAACTGGATGACATCATGGACCAGGTAGCAGAGCGCATAAGAACCATTGGACACTATACGGAAGCCCGCCTGGTTGATTACCTGCAGCTGACCAGCCTGGTAGAACAGCCCTATACCAATACGCAGGATAGCCAGCTGAAGAACCTGCTGGCTGCCCATGAAACCATTATTCATTCGCTGAGATCAATGATTCCGCTTTTTGCTGATGTGCATAAAGATCTTGGCAGCAGTGATTTTGCTACGCAGTTGCTGGGGCGTCATGAAACCATGGCATGGATGCTCAGGTCTTATTTCAGGTAAAGTTTATAGCATAAAGGTTGATATTGGTTTGTGTTTAACAAGCGGTCCCATGCTGGGGCCGCTTGTACTATAACAGGTGCCTGGTTCATGATTTATCTTCTTCCAGGTCTTCATGGTTATCTCCGCCAAGGCTGTAATAATTGTTCTCCTCGTCTTCGCTGCCAATGGCTTCATCATCATCGTCAAGCTCTGCACCTGGAATGTCCAGCTCTTCTTCCGCCTCCTGCTTACCTTCGCCGGCATCTTTACTGCCAGAAGATTCATCGCCAATGGCACCCATGGGCAGTTTTGTTTGCCGGCTGTAAATATCATCTTCGGCATTGTAGACCGGGTCGCCATAAATAATCGGCTGGTCCTCCGGCGGCGGCTGGTTGCGATTGCTTTTTTTTCTTTTCATAATTATTTGTTTTTAAAGATGCGCTAAACCTGCAATGTCTGCTCTATTGCCTGCGCGGGCTATACCATCCGGCTCAAAATTGTTGCCAGTTTCTGCTAACCTTCAGTTGCCCCAGGGTTGAACCCTGCTATCAATTATCTTGAATGCAGCAGAAAATAGCTTGCTGTTTTTTTCTTTCAACTTCATGCGGCAAAAATCACTGCGGCAATGACGAAGCATTTTATCATAACAATGGCCTGTGTAGCCGCTGTATTTTTTGCGGTTGCGCAGCATACTATGAAGGGCATTGTATTAGACAGCCTATCCCAACAACCCGTCATTGCTGCTACGGTAATGGTGAGTACTAACAGGCAAACCTGCATTACAGACGATAGTGGAAGGTTTGTTTGTGCTGCGATGGTCCGCGCAAACATTATTATTTCAGCGGCGGGTTTTGAAACAAAGACTATATCGTTTGCACCGGCTGATCATTGGCAGCCGGTGCAGCTTTGCCCTGCACAAAAAAGCCTGGCCACGGTTGTTATCACCGGCGGCGGTGCCAGTCCATACAAAGCACTTATGGAAACGGCCATCGCCATGCGGGGTGTTGCCAATTCACAGGAAGTATTGCGCATGGTGCCCGGGCTTTTTATAGCACAACACCAGGGTGGAGGAAAGGCGGAACAAATTTTCCTGCGCGGATTTGATGCCGATCATGGGCACGATATTAATATTGCTGCAGATGGACTGCCGGTAAACATGCTTTCTCATGCACATGGACAGGGCTATGCCGACAGTCATTTTATCATTCCTGAAACAATAGAGAACGCAACCTTTAATAAAGGGCCCTATGATGCGGAGAAGGGCGATATGGCCACGGCCGGCTACCTTGAGTTCCACACTTTCAATACTATAAAAAACAGCAGTGTTAAGCTGGAGGCCGGTCAATTTGGAACCTTCCGTTCGGTAGCCTTAATAGACCTGCTGCCACCCAAAACCAAACAGCAGAAGCAAAGCTGGTACGCGGCGGCCGAATATTCTTACACCAACGGTTACTTTGATAACCCGGAACATTTTAAGCGGTTGAATGTATTCACAAAATACAGTGCGCAGCTTTCACCCCGTCAACAGCTTTCTGTATCCCTGTCTTCTTTCTACAGCAGCTGGCTGGCCTCCGGGCAAATTCCTGAGCGCGCCGTGGAGGCCGGCCTGGTTGGTTATTTTGGAGCGATCGACCCTGAAGAAGGTGGCGTAACCTCCCGTACTAACGTTAATGTACAACTGCAAAGTACTACTCCTGGTGGCAGCATCTTTAAAAATCAATTTTACTTCTCTAACTATCATTTTGATTTGCATTCCAACTTTAGTTTTTTTCTTGAAGACAAAGTCAATGGTGATGAAATACGGCAGCGCGAAGGAAGAAATTTATTCGGCTACAATGGAGGCTACCAGCATGAGGGAAGTATTGGCGGTCTCTCATTGAGCACCCGGGCGGGCATCCATCTGCGGATGGATATTATCAATAATAGTTCGCTGTTGCATACCATCAACCGCTATACGCTCATCAATACGGTTAAACTGGGCGATATTGACGAAACAGTGGCTGGCTTGTACCTCCAGGAATCATTGAAGTTTTCTGCCAAATGGCAGTTAAAGATGGGTATAAGGGCAGATAAATTTTTTTACCGATATAAAAACAAGACAGCGTCAGACAGCAATTTTCCGGGCGAAGGTGTTTACAGGGCAAGCAACCATATTGTAAGTCCGAAACTTAGCCTTTATTACGAGGCAAATGCAAATACGCAATGGTATTGCTCACTCGGCAAAGGGTTTCATTCAAACGATGCCAGGGTAGTGGTATCGTCCGGTAATGAACAAAGCCTGCCCGCTGTCTATGCTGCAGACCTCGGCTTTATTATTAAGCCATTGCCCCACTTGTTGCTGCAGGCCGCAGCCTGGTACAGTTTTCTTCAAAAAGAATTTGTGTATGCAGGAGATGGCGGAACGGTTGAGTTCAGCGGTCGCACAAGACGTATTGGTATAGATTTTTCCGGCAGGTACCAGGCTGCAAAATACTTGTTCCTCGACCTTGACCTTAACTATGCCCATGGTAGGTCACTGGATGAAGAGAAGGGCCGCAATTTCATTCCCGAAGCACCGGTATGGAGCAGCAGTGCAGGCATTACTTTCACCAGTAAAAAAGGGTTTAATGCGGCTATTCGTTACCGTTACCTTGCACGCCGCCCGGCCAACGAAGATTATTCATTGGCCTGCCAGTCGTATTTTGTAAACGACCTGGTGGTAAAATACCGGAAGTCTGCTTTTGAATATGCCTTTACGGTAAACAACCTCTTTAATGTACAATGGCGCGAGACGGAGCTGGAGGCTACCACCCAGCTAAAGACCGATTCTGAGCCAGTAAATGGTATTTCCTTTACTCCCGGTACAAAGTTTTGTGCTAAAGTGAGTGTCACCTGTTTTTTTTAGGCGCAAAGGTTACAAACTTTTCAACGGCTGGCGGCAGGTAGCAATATGTTAATGCGGTAAAGACGACTAACAGGATATATACAATAACTGCGTCTGTTTGGCTATGGAAAAAGCGCCCTGCTGAACGGATCTTGCAGGCGGAGCAAGAATAAATGTATTGCAAAGAAGTCAGGTTTAAGGGCAGTTTGGTTTTGGTTGAAGTGAGAAGGCGGTTGTGTCTACAATTGCCTTCTATTTTTTTATGTAGATCTAACCCTAACGCTTGTTCAACCAGTCGTAAGACGCAAATGCCCCAAATTTGTACATGATTGCCTTTGCTCGGGGTTTTTTCGTAAATTAGGGTTGCGAAGGGTGCTGCTAATTACCCTTCTGATCTAATGTATCCATCAACTGTATCAATCAAGCTGTATGCGCCGCTGTAATGTAGTCATTGTTTGCCTGCTGTTGTACATGGCCGCGGCTGCACAGGATGCGGTAAGCCTGCAATCCGGCCTTGGCAATGGCAACCGTTTTATACTGCCATTACAAAGTACTTACCAGTTTCCGACTTTCATGATGGGTATTGTTTACTTCAGGGGCGGTGAGGCTACGCAACTTATGCTAAACTATAATGTAGCGAGAGACGAAATGCATTGCATACAGCCCTCGGGCGATACCGTGATAGTGGATGAGCCTACTGCTATTGCTTCTATAAAGATTAATAACAACCGCTTTTATTTTGATAAGGATCGATGGGTACAGGAAATTGGCACCAGGGGCGGTGTTACGCTTGCCTATAAACAGTTGATAAAAATTCAGGTACTGGCTGCCCTGCCATACGCCACCAAGCCAACCCTTCCGGCGCAACAAACTGGCAACAGCACTTACTTTACCGGCGATGGCCAGAAAGTGGCATTGGAAGAAGGCATGGTGGGTGTTCTTCGCACTACTACCTATTATTTTTTTGGCGATAAGTATGGCAATTTTCTCCCGGCCAATAAAGCGCGTTTACTGAGATTGTTCCCGCAGCATGAATTTGCCCTGCGCGCATTCATCAAATCACATCATACCAATTTCAACACCGTGGAAGGCTTGCTGGAAGTAATGGAATTTTGCGAGACCTTGCGTAAATCTGCTGCATAAAAAAGCATCCACTTGCGTGAATGCTTTAGTACTATAACTATTTATTTGGCCGCAAACGGTTAGGCATCCTTACCGTGACAGTTCTTGTATTTCTTACCACTACCGCAAGGGCAGGGATCATTCCTGCCAACCTTGGGTCCAACCTTTACCGGCTCCTGTTTTACGGCCGCGCCAGAGGGATCGTAATAATCTTTTTCATTGGCGGCATAATCTTCACCGGCTGCTTCAATGGCTTCTTTATTGGCCTGCAGGCGGCTCATATCTGTCTTTTGCTCTCTTCCTTCTTTTATCGGAGCGCTGTTGTTCTGCTCGCTCGGGATGGCGCAGTGCGACAGAAAACTTACAATGTCTTTGTTCACTTCGCTGTCCATCTGCCTGAAGATGTCAAAGGCTTCCACCTTATAGATCACCAGCGGATCTTTTTGTTCAAGGTAGGCGGTCTGCACACTCTGTTTAAGATCATCCATCCGGCGGAGATGTTCTTTCCATGCATCATCAATAATCACCAGCGTAATGGTTTTCTCCAGCGCATTCACCAGCTCTGCCCCTTCACTCGCCAGGGTCTTTTGCATATTTGCCAGCACCTGTATTCCCTTGCGGCCATCACTAAACGGAACAATGACGTTCTCAATATGATTGCCCTGGGTGGTACGTATATTTTTAAATACCGGGATGGAATGGGCTGCCAGTTCCTTCATCTTCTGCTGGTAATTGCTGATGGCTTCCTGGTACAGTTTTTCTGAAACTTCTACCGCATTACCTCTTTCCAGCTCTTCCTTGCTGATGCTGGTATCCATTCCAAAGTTTACAATAACCGCCAGTTTAAATCCTTCAAAATCTTCCTGTTCACGGAAAGAATTTACCAGGCCTTCAGAAACGGTATAGAAGGCATTGTCAAGGTCAAGCGCCAGCCTCTCGCCAAACAACGCGTGGTTACGTTTTTCATACACCACCTTGCGTTGCTTGTTCATTACATCATCATACTCCAGCAGTCGCTTACGAATACCAAAATTGTTCTCCTCTACTTTTTTCTGCGCACGCTCAATAGATTTGGTGATCATGCTGTGCTGTATCACCTCGCCTTCTTTATAGCCAAAGCGGTCCATCAGCCCGGCAATGCGCTCGCTACCAAACAAACGCATCAGCTCATCTTCTAATGATACATAGAATTGCGTTGTACCGGGGTCGCCCTGTCTGCCGGCACGACCGCGCAGCTGCCTGTCTACACGACGGCTTTCATGTCTTTCCGTACCTACAATGGCAAGGCCACCGGCTTCCTTTACACCAGGCCCCAGCTTAATATCCGTACCACGACCGGCCATATTGGTGGCAATGGTAATAGCTCCTGCAAGACCGGCTTCTGCCACCACCTGTGCTTCACGCGCGTGTTGTTTTGCATTGAGTACATTGTGCGGAATCTTTTTACCGTTCAGCATCTTGCTCAGCAATTCACTTACTTCCACAGAAGTAGTACCTACCAGCACGGGCCGGCCGGCATTGCGCAATCTTTCAATTTCATCTATAACGGCGCCGTATTTTTCACGTTTGGTCTTGTATACCAGGTCCTGGTTATCGATGCGTATGGCTGGCATATTGGTGGGTATGGTTACCACATCCAGTTTATAGATATCCCAGAGTTCGGCCGCCTCCGTTTCTGCAGTACCCGTCATACCCGCCAACTTGTGGTACATACGAAAATAGTTCTGCAGCGTAATGGTAGCATAGGTTTGTGTGGCCGCTTCAATCTTTACATTTTCTTTTGCTTCTATGGCCTGGTGAAGTCCATCGCTGTAACGGCGGCCATCCATGATACGGCCGGTTTGTTCATCTACAATCTTTACCTGGCCGTCTATTACTACATACTCAACGTCTTTATCAAACAAAGTATAGGCTTTCAGCAATTGCTGCACGGTATGTATGCGGTCTGCTTTAATAGCGTATTCGTTCAGGATGGCTTCTTTCTTGTGTAATTTTTCTTCTGGGTCCATGAGAGTATCCTTGTCAAGCGCGGCAAGCTTAACAGAGATATCAGGAAGTACAAAAAACTCAGGGTCTTCACCGCTTTTTGTGATCATGGCCAGGCCCTTGTCTGTAAGGTCTACCTGGTTGTTCTTCTCGTCTATATGAAAATACAGTTCCTGGTCTACCTTGGGCATTTCCTTTTGCTGGTCTGCCAGGTAATAGTTTTCGGTTTTCTGCAATTTTACTTTTATGCCCGGTTCGCTGGTAAACTTAATCAGCGCGCTGCTTTTTGGAAGACCGCGCCATGCGCGCATCAGTGCCAATCCGCCGTCTTTAGGGTCATCATTGCCTTCGGCGAATTTCTTTCTTGCCTCAATCAAAAATTTATTGGTTACCTGGCGTTGCGCTTCAAACAATTGCAATACGCGGGGCTTCAGTATATGGTATTGCTGATCATCTCCCTTGGGCACGGGGCCTGAAATGATCAACGGGGTTCTTGCATCATCAATCAATACGCTGTCTACCTCATCTACCATGGCAAAATGGTGTTTGCGCTGCACCATTTCATCAGGGGTATGCACCATGTTATCACGGAGGTAATCAAAACCAAACTCATTGTTGGTGCCATAGGTAATATCTGCCTGGTAGGCCTTGCGGCGTTCTTCGCTGTTGGGCTGGTGTTTGTCTATGCAATCAACGGTGAGGCCCAGCCATTCAAAGATGGTACCGTTCCATTCGCTATCTCGACGGGCCAGGTAATCGTTCACGGTAACAATGTGCACGCCTTCGCCCGCCAGGGCATTAAGATAAGCAGGCAGGGTAGACACCAGCGTTTTACCTTCACCGGTAGCCATTTCAGCAATTTTGCCGGAGTGGAGAACGGCGCCGCCAATCAGCTGTACATCATAGTGCACCATATTCCAGGTAACAGTGCTGCCACCGGCCGTCCAGCTATTATTGAAAATGGAATTATCGCCTTCAATGCGTACGTAATCTTTTTTTACGCTGAGTGTTTTATCCAGCTCGGTTGCCGTAGCAACAATTTCTTTATTTTCCTTGAAGCGGCGGGCGGTCTCTTTTACTACCGCAAAGGCTTCAGGCATTATTTCTTTTAATACTTCTTCAATCTTTTTATCGCGGTCTTTTATCAGTTTGTCAATTTCCTGGTAGGCAAGATCACGGTTTTGCATTTCCGTTACCGGCATGGCTTCCGCCTCTTCCTTCAGGCGACTGATGGTAGCATCTGTTTCAGCCAGGTGGGCTTGTATTCTTTGTTTAAATTCTACGGTTTTGCCGCGCAGCTCATCGTTGCTGAGCGATTGGTAAGCCGCAAAGAACTTGTTTATCTGAACCACCACGGGTTCTATCAGTTTTACGTCTTTCTCCGATTTATTACCCCCAAAAAGTTTCGAAATAAAACCCATCATAAATCACTGGTTAAAAGGTTATTTTAGATATCTAAGGATT
>DATJGC010000662.1:0-8214 GCA_035495345.1 Chitinophagaceae bacterium
TAATGCGGATACCCCAGGTGGTCCAGCACAGCATACACATATCCCTTGTTGATAAGGTTGAAGTCCCACAACGCACCATGAACAAGCTCAAAACAAATTAATACGGTTACAATCCAGTAAAAAATGCTACGGGTTTTCTTGTTGCCGCCAGGTATTGCAGATGTATTTTTCATGCGTATGGTATTAAAGTGATGAAAGTAGTTTCAATTTTTGCGGATCGAGCATCGCGTGAATTTGTAATATTTTGCCTGTTGAAGCATGCACGTCAAAAATCTGGCAAGACATCAACTGGTTGCCGATATAAGAGAGAAAGGCAGGCTGATGGTTCACAACCACGTATTGCCAATAAGCACGGAAAAGGTATCGTTGGTAAACCGTCATCTCTAACGCAGCCACTTGCGCTGAACCGCTGCATTGACCCTGCACAAACGGAACCCTGCCACCGCCATCAATATTAAACTGAATGTCTGTGGCCAGCATTTCCTCCAGGCTCCTGGTATCCCTTTCCCTGATAGCGTGCAGGAACTGTTGTAGGATCTCTTCCTGTTTATCATTCTGTACTTTTTTCCTCACTTCGGGCTTATACAATTTTGCTTTTGCCCTTCGTAATAATTGCCGCGCATTGCTTTCAGACAACGATAATGCCATGGCAATTTCTTCGTGAGAATAGTCGAAACTCTCCCGCAGAATGAACACCGCCCTTTCTGCGGGCGTCAGGCGCTCCAGCAACACCAGCAAAGAATAGGAGAGAATTTCTGTGAGGTTCAGATGATAGTCTGCAGCGTCAGTGGTTGCTATTGGTTCCGGAAGCCATACTTCGCCTTCGCGAAGCGTTTTCTTTTGACAAGTTTTGGTGCTGATAGCAAGGTGGATAACGCTTTTGATTAAGTAAGCTTTTTCACTGCTTATCTCGTGGGCGGCTGCATGGGCAAAATGCTTTGCCAACACTTCGCCCACTACGTCCTTCGCCTCTTCCACCGATCCGAGAATATTATAGGCATAAGGGAAGAGCGACTTATAATAGCTGTTCTGCTGTTGCATGGTGATGGCTTAATGTCTATAAGACATTTTTACCGTCCGTTATGTGACAAGTATTTTTCAACATTCTGCAGCTGCACATGCGCTTAAGGCCTCCGGCCTGGAATCAAACAATCGTTTTTTTTGAACAAAATCACTCATATACGCAAAATTGCAATGCCCGGATGTAGGGTTACAATCAATGGTTTAGATGACTTTCCCGCGTGCGGAAGCATGGGTCTCATTTCAGGAATTATCTGCCCACCGTTGTTGCTGACAGCGATTTGAAATGAATACTTTATGTCTTGGCAATTGTTTTGATTCATGTGCCGCACGTATAATCCTAAGCAAAATGAAATTTTTATTTTTTTTTATTTTTTTATTGATTGCTCAATGCAGTGGTCTAAAAACTGCCGCACAGAATTGTCCTGTTTCAGGAACAACGTTTCTGACTACCAATCCATCTACTTATTATCCGGCAACCGATAGCGTAATCAATCCGGGCGCTAAAATAATTCACCTCGGTGCTGCCGGCTATGGCAACACACCCATCAGTACCGGTGAACTTTTGCTGTTGATACAGATGCAGGGCGCACAAATCAATAGCAGCAATACAACCAGCTACGGCGATGGAATAGCGGGCGGGGCAAGCGGTTATTTAACCAATGCTTCATTAAAGGCCGGTACCATGGAATATGTGGTTGCCACCAATACAGTACCTCTGACTGGCGGTACGCTCAATTTACTTTCCGGCACAGTGAATGGCTATAAGAACCAGGCCTTTGGTGCAGATGGACAATACCGTTTTCAGCTTGTACGTGTAGGGCTGTACTACAACCTCACCCTTGGCGCCACCATTACTGCCCCGGCCTGGAATGGTACCGCTGGTGGCGTTGTGGTCTTAAGCATTACCAATACATTAAACTTTAATGGTCAAACCATTTCTGCAGCAGGCCTTGGTTTTAGGGGCGGCGCTGCAAGGCAGCTGCCGGGCGGTAATGGAGGAATGAATACTGATATTGTAAGCACCGCTAATAAAAATTATCACGCTTCTAAGGGAGAAGGTATAGCGGGCACGCCACGATTTGTAAATAACCAGGGCCTTATTGTAGATAATGGATCTGCAAATGAGGGATATCCAAACGGAAGTTTTGCCATGGGTGCGCCGGGCAATGCAGGGGGCGGCGGAACCGATGGAAATCCTTCTGCCAATGATCAAAATTCAGGCGGAGGTGGTGGTGCCAACGGAGGAGCAGGCGGGCGCGGAGGCAATAGCTGGAATTCCAATCTTCCGGTAGGTGGTGCTCCGGGCAGCGTCTTTGCGCAGCAAACAGCATCGCGACTGGTAATGGGCGGTGGGGGCGGCGCAGGTACCACTAACAACGGTACGGGTAATTTGTCTGCAGGATTCTCTACCAGTGGCGCTATCGGTGGCGGCATAGTGTTGGTGACTGCCAATGCTATCATCGGCACTGGTACTATTGATGTGAGTGGTGAGAACGCTTTTATAACCGTTCTTAATGACGGTAGTGGCGGAGGCGGTGCCGGTGGCAGCATACTGTTGTATGCCGGCAACGGTACCAGCAATATCACTGCACTGGCAAAAGGCGGCACAGGTGGAGCAAACACGGGTACGGGTTCACCTCACGGACCGGGTGGCGGTGGTGGTGGTGGCGTTATTTATAGCAGCGGACCCCTGTCAGCAGCAAGCTCAGTAGCGGGTGGCGCAGCTGGAACCACCGCCTTTGGTACCACTAACTATAATGCCAGCAGCGGCGTCAGCGGTTTGCTTGCCACCAATGTAACGAGAAGCCAGGTGCCCAACCAGTTTTTATATTGTTCATTGCTGCCGGTTAATTTTATTGCGGTACACGCAGCAGCCGTTAATGATAAAGCAATTATCGACTGGCAAGTGACTACTGCATCAGCCAACCAGCGGTTCTTAGTAGAAAAGAGCGAAGACGGCGTAAATTTTGTTACCATCGGAACCGTGAGCAATGCCTTTTCTTTTACTGCGCCAGCAGAAGCGGCGGTAATGTATTACCGGGTGCGTGCCCTAGATATAGCAGGACAAACGATGATCAGCCCGGTGGTACAACTGAAACAACAAAGCAGGCCAATGGTAAAGTTGTCCATCGCGCCAAATCCAGCTACCGGAGATATTGCCGTATTGCATTTTGTAAGTGACCGGCCTTCTGCCAGCGCAAGAATAAATATTATTTCTTCCAATGGTATATTGCTGCGCCAGCAGGAAGTTCGCCTGCAGATGGGCATAAATAATATCCAGTGTGAGCATCTTATGACATTGCCAAATGGATATTATATAGTACAGGTGTGCAACGACCAGTCTGTCTCACAGGTTAAATTCTTACTGCAACATTAATGGTGAACACTGCCAGGTACATAAAAGATCAAAAGATTGCCCCGGCAACTAAGCGGTAGCAGAGGGTATCATCACAGCTTTCTTCAATGCGTTTGATCTGTTTGTTGCCACCGTGGTAATGATACATCTGTTCAATTAATATGATTTTTTCACTGTTGTCCGGGTAATCTTTTAAGTGATCGGCCTCAAAGCCGGCCGGGCTTCTCACCTGCAACGCCGCTGTGTTTTACTTTTGGGCTACAACTGTGCTGCAGCAAGCGTTTCAGCCATTGCATGGATGAGCTGTAGCACAAAGCTCACGTAAAACGAAGGCGGCTTTTGCAGGTGCTGTTGTCTAGATAGCCTTGGCAAGCCCCATCCTCCGCATACCAGTCACAAAGCCGTGCGTACAAAGCGTTTCATAAAAAACTAGAAATTATTAATCGGACAGCAATATGATTTTTTCTTTGCCTACTGTTTTGCAGAGCAAGGTGCTGCGCGCAGCCCATTATTATTTGCTGCATCCCGTGTAACGCATCACGCCATCTGCCATTTCACCAACACTGAAAAATACATCAGGCAGCTTTGTTGATACCTTTTATGGCGCTGTACTTTCTGCGAGGTTTGCATACACAAGGCTACTATCATGTTTACCTGTTCAATAGTTTCTGTACATGCCGTACATGTAAGCATGATGCCGGCCTTTGTATTGCTGACTTATTAACTCTACTCAACCATGATGCGTATACTTTCTGGCAGTTGGCTTTTACTGGTTCTTATTCTGAAGGGCACCAGCCTTTGTGCACAGGTAAGTGTAAGGACTGAACACCCAATAGCGGATGCGCCGTTGCCCAACAGCGCTTTGGCCATTGATGCAGCAAAAGGGTATCTCCTATCAGAGATACGGCAGAAAGTGTACTACGTAACCGACGGCATTTACCAGATGATGTTTATTGTTACCGGCAAGGGCGTGGTAGTGGTGGATGCACCGCCTTCCATTGGTGCAAATATGCTGAAGGCTATACGCGAAGTAACCAGTGAACCCGTAACCCATGTTATTTATAGTCATAGTCACCCGGATCATATTGGCGCGGCACAACTCTTTCCAGCAAATGCCATTTACATTTCCGGTGCGCGAAGTGCCAGGGAACTTTCGGTCCACAACAAGGCAAAAGGAATGATACCCTTTGGTGCTTTTACCGGCGGACAGCCGGTGCCCACCCCTACACTGGTGTTTACTGACAGCATGAACCTGGTAGTGGGTAATAAAATTATTAAGCTTCTCCATATTGATGGGCCGGCACACAGTGCAGAAGATATCATTGTGTACTTACCCGCAGAAAAGATTGTGATGCTGGTAGACATCGTCTTTCCCGGTTGGATTCCATTTGAACAGGTAGCCTATGCGGTTGACATAGACGGGTACCAACAGGTTCAACAGTATATTCTTTCATTGAATGCTGACGTGCTGGTAGGCGGCCATTGGTCTAAGCTGGGTACACGCCAGGACATCATCAACAATATCAACTACATCAATGATATCCTGAAAATGCTGGCAGAAGGGTTTCAGCAAGTAGATTTTGCCCCCATTGCGCAAAGAGTAGGTAAGCACAATATTAATTTGTTGATGGAAACCTATTTTGATGCCGTGGCTGTGTACGCTGCCAGTAAAGTACAAGCCAAATGGATCGGTGTTTTATCGGGCACTGACGTATGGACGTATAGTCATGCAAGACGGCTGCTTTCTTTTGTGCGCGACTCTCAGGTGACAATTACGCCATAAACGTTCGAAGAAATGCTGGTAGTTCATTACCGGTAAGGATTTATACCTCAAATGCGGGGATTCTTGCATTGTCTTTACCGGTAATCAATTCCATTTTTGTATAAAGGTGTATAATCAAGGCATATGAGGCAATATACAACAGCAGCCGCCGCCATTACAGACCTGCATGAGCGCGGATTTACGTCAGACTTCCAGGTGTGCGGTACCGACTTATTCTGGGTGCAGCAGAAAATCTTCATCAGAACGGCAGCGTTTGACGTTGTTGAATACCATCGTTTATGGAACCCGGCCGCGCAGCAACAAGACATGGTCTTGCTGGGCATCATTGCCATTGATTATAATATACGCGGCATTTTATTTATAGACAATGCCACCATTGCCAGCAACTATCCACCCGTTATCAGCCATAAGATCAATGAACTGAATCAAAAAGTATTGTACCGAAACAGCATTTAAACCCAGGCATATGAACCAAATGAAAGGAAAAATTGTGCTTATCACCGGTTGCACCAATAGCATTGGTAAGCAAACGGCTATTGAACTTGCCGGCGCAGGCGCCATTGTGTTGCTGCATGCCAATGATTTTTCAAAGGGCACTGCCGTATTACACTCCTTGCGCAGTAGTTTGCCCAATGCTTATTTCGACCTGTTCATTGCCCGGCTGGAGGTAAAAGCAGACATGGTGCAGATGGCAAGAGATATTACCATGGCCTATCCAAAACTGGACGTACTCATTAACAACGAGTCTTTGTATTGCGAAGAGCGAACCGTCAGCGAGGAGGGTATAGAAACAAGTTTTGCCATTAACCACCTGGCACCATTTACGCTCACGCATCTGTTATTACCCTGGTTGATAAACGCCGGTAACGCAAGAGTGATCAACGTAAGTTCTCACGCCCATTTTATTGCACAGTTTGATGTACATAACCTGCAGGGCGAAGCTCATTACAACGGTACAAAAATGTTTAACTGCGCTAAGTTGTGTAACCTGCTATTCACTTATGCACTCGCCAGGCAACTGGAAGGACAAGGCATTTGTGTCAACGCAGTGCACCCCGGGTCAGTAGAATTGGGGTATCCCGGGTGGATGAGTGATGAACTGCCAGGACAAACGGCGGAAGACGGTGCCGATACTATTGTCTTTATGGCTTCTTCTGCAGAAGTGAACAATCTCTCTGGTATGTATTTCATGAGCAGGCTGCCTGTACAATCATCTTATGGCTCTTATTCAAGGAAGCATCAGCGGCAATTGTGGAAACTAAGCGAAAGACTGGCGAATATTGAGCATTACTTTCCTGCACAACTTGCCGGCCAGCGCATCGCACAAAAACACAATGGCCTGGTGCGCGTTATGCGGCAGGCGGCCTCAAAAGTCAGCAGCCTGCTGGCAGGCGCCCTGATGGGCGGCCCGTTTTATTACCAGGAAAATCATTGATCTTTTTTTGAAGTAATCACCAATGCTTGCAGAAGCGCGATTTCTTTTAACCAGCACATGACTCATGATAAAGCGACCGGCTGCCTGGCTATTGATAGTTACACTCTGCGCTGCTTGTGGGCACATGGTGGCACAATCTCCGCAGGATAGCAGCCTGCCCGCACCAACGGGTAACCCCCATCAGTTATTCTACCTGCAGCGAACGCCGGATGCTAATACGGTGGTGTATGAACTAAATTATCTTAATGGAACATTGAATACGCTTGAACCCATACATGCTTTCTGGATTCGCTACAGTGAGAACGGTCAACGCACCGAGTTAAATGCCTTGCAAAAGAAATTTGCCTACGGCATTAAAGCAAAGCCCATTGCAGCGGATGTATTCCAGCTTCAGTTTGTAGCAAATCGTTCCCTGGTAATGTACCTCAGGAAAGGCGCAGACGATAAATATTACGTTTACGCCACCATCAACCAAAAACAGGTAATGCTCAAACGCATATTCCTGCAAATAAACGGCGGCTCCTTCTGGGCACCAAAGATTGCCTATGCTGAACTCAGCGGCATAGACCCCGATGCCGGCATTACGGTGCGTGAGAGAATACGCGTGAACGACTGATCAAGGTTGCTATAATGCAACTACAACCATCAAAGCAACCAACTTTTTTCTGTGTTCAACCTGCATTTATACAGCAAGCGTCCGCGCCTGTACATTCATCCGGCCACTTTGCCACGGTAGCTTTACCGGGTAATGATTGAGTCACAAAATACTTCGTACAAATTAACGCCACACAAAAAGACTTAGGCAGGATGGCGATAACAAACTGTATTCCGCAAAACGGAGTTAAACGAAAATAAACAATGGAATGGTCAGGTATAATTATGATGCTCATGCTGGGTTTACGCCATGGTTTTGACCCTGACCATATTGCCATCATAGACAGCGTAAGCGTAAGGTATGCGGGTACAAGGCCGTTGCTGGCCAAGTGGACGGGTACCCTTTTTGCCATCGGGCACGGATCAGTGGTCACCGGTATAGCGGTGATGCTTAGTCGCTTTAGTCATGCCTGGCAATTGCCCGCAACCGTTTGGAACGCCCTTGACTGGATGCCGGGCTTACTATTGCTGGCGGTTGGATTTATGAACCTGCGTATGCTGAACAGGGCGGGGCATTATCATCCTACCGGCTGGAAAATATTTTTTGTACCCGCAAGATTGAAAAACAGTTCTCACCCCCTGGCCATTGTACTAATGGGGATGATGTTTGCAATGGTATTTGATACCAATACACAGGCGGCGGCCTGGGCCTATACCGCCACCAGCCAGTTGAGCACGCTCAATGCATTGATATTAGGCTGTTCATTTTCTGCCGGTATGATTGCCACAGATACTTTAGACAGCAGAATTTTGTATAAACTGATGCAACAACCAAATGGTAGCAAGAATGGACTGCAATACAGGAAAACACTCGGATGGATAATTGTTTATCTCTCCTTGATAGTAGGTGGCTATAAAGTGTGGGTGCACCTGTTGCCTTCCATAGCGCTGGAAGAATCTATGCTGAGTATTGCAGGACTGGTTTTTTTTATAGGCATCATCCTGTTCTATGGTGTCATTTTG
>DATJGC010000663.1:0-3463 GCA_035495345.1 Chitinophagaceae bacterium
CAGTCTTGTCTAACCGTTTTACTGAGCGCCCGAGAATCTGCCGGTAGATAGGGCTTTCTTTCCCCCTCGGGTGCATATCAAGGTATTCTGCAGCAATATTCAGGCTGCTGAGCGGCGTCTTGAGATCATGTGAAATAGCATAGGTAAATTCTTTCATCTGCTGGTTACTGCTGGCCAATTGTTTGTTCAGTAGTTTAATTTCTTCCATCTGCTGATCTACCACGCGCGCTTTTGCGCTCAGCTCATCGGTTAATTCAAGCAGGTGAATATTACGAGCCTTTAACTCTTCATACGGCGAAACAGAAGGCTCCTTCGCTAGATGTTTTATCCAGCCCTGTATCACCAGCCTGTTGATGACGGCTTTACCCGGCGGAATATGTTTTTTGATTTGTACCTGTGTACCCCGTGAAGAAGTGTCAATGAGGAAGCCATCAGAAAGTTTTCTTGCAAATACAATTCCCAGCCCGCGTCCGCGAAAGCCTTCCGCTTTCCGATCGAGGATGCTGTCGAGGTCTTCAATGCCCGGTCCGCGGTCGCTGATGGTGGCGGCCAGCGCATTTTGGTCACCCTCGTTGATGATAGAAAAGGCAATACTGCCGGTTTTGGCAAATTCAACCACATTGCGGCAGAGTTCTGAAATGGCGGTGGCAAATCTTGTTTGCTCGGAGAGTGCAATGCCACAGTATTTGGAGAATTGCATGCCACGCCGGTGAGACAGCATGATATCCAGCTCATTCTGTACGTCGATAGTGATGATCTGCATTTCCCTGTTCATAGATTCACTTTAGCATTTTTCCAACGAGCACTGTAGAATCATCAGTGCCCCTGTCGGCGTCTTTGTACAATGCGGCGCAGAGAAGCACACTGTGGTGCTGCAGAATGCCAGGATATTTATTGACGTCCCATCTTGTACCTATACCATCACTGTGCATGATCAGCACATCTGTCTTCTCATTACAGATGAACGACTGGTTATTTAAAAAGCCTGGCATTATATGGCCTACAATACCATTGTAAGAGAAACAGCCTTTTGCTATGGCTGGTGTTAACAGCTTCATAGAAATATTGCCAACGCCTGAATACAGCAATTGGTTATTGCCGTGGTCTATATGCGCAATAGTAACCACCGCGCCCCTTGTTTTCTTTAACTCGTTGTGGAGGGCTTGTAATTCCTCCACCGGGCTTAACCTGCTGTAGTGGTCAAGTTTTTCTACTGCCAGCGAAGAAGCCGCATGCGCCGGCGCTCCATGGCCCAGGCCATCAATCAGTGCAATCTTTGTTTTCTTTCCCTGTACCCTGGCAGACCATGCATCTCCACAAAGCAACTGGTCTTTTTTTGCCACGCAAATGGCATTAATTTCAAAAACACTGCTGGGCGGCGCCTTTTGTTTGTCTATATATGACCTGCTGAAAAGAACCGTTCCCCAGCCCATCAATGAAAACATATCAAAGACGGCAGATAAGCGGCGTATGGCGCCAAGTCCCTGCCCCAGGGTTTTGGTGGTGGAATTTCCATCCTCCATCATTTTTGCTGAACGCCGCATGCCGGGTCCATCGTCAATGGCAATAAACTCAATGCCGGCTTCGGGCCCCGCTAATTTTTTTGCCAGTATCACACCGCCTTTGGTTGTATGCTTAACGATATTACTGGTAATCTCTGCTATAATAATTTCAATTTCACCAAGGCGATGCCCTTCAAAACCAGCAGTAATGGCCAGCTGCCGTAATTGAGAACGCACCAGCGCCTGGTAAGATCTGTCTGGCAAAGGAAAACGCACATGCACATTATCACTGCTACCCATTTTTCCACTTTAGTATCATTATTGTTGTTCCCTTCCCGGGGCGACTGGTAATTTCAAATTGATTCACCAGTCTTTTCGTACCTGGCAGGCCCAGTCCCAAACTTTTGCCGGTAGAAAAGCCATCTTTCATGGCTGCATCAATGTCTTTGATGCCGGGCCCTTTGTCTGAAAATGTGAGTCGAATGCCGGTTTGTAAAAGCGAGGCACTCACCACTTCACAGAGTACCTGCCCACCACCACCATACCTTAGCATATTGCGCACCAGCTCACTGGCGGCGGTTAATAATTTGGTTTGGTTAACCAGGCCCATTTTTATTTTGACGGCATATTCTGTTACCCTATTCCTGAGAAATACGGCATCCTGTTCTTTCTGAATATTGATGGTTTCTTTATTCAGAATTGTCATGTGAATTGTTGCCAGGTTCATCTGTATCCAATAATTTTTCCTTCAACAATTCCATCCCTTTTTCTACATTCAGTGAGGTGTGAACGCCGGTCATCGGCAAGCCCAGTTCTATCAATGTAATGGCCACCGCAGGCTGCATGCCCACTACCACGGTATGGGCATCCAGTATTCTGGACATCTGCGCAATATTGCCCAGTATTCGTCCCATAAAAGAATCCACAATATTTACCGAGGAGATATCAATCAGTACACCTTTAGACTCATGTTTGTTGATCATGGCCACCAGGTCAGACTCCAGCCCCAACGCCAGCCGATCATAAAGATCAACCTGTACCGTAACGAGCAGAAAGGGTCCCATTTTTAAAATAGGTATCTTATCCATAGCTAAAAAAAACGGGCTTATTTAATTTCACTGGTTTTGCGTACCTCCAGCTTTGTCATTTTAAATGCGGTGCGAAGCGCATGTGCGAGCGAAGATTTGGTATTGATATTAGAAAGATCAATACCCAGGTGAACAATGGTTTGCGCAATTTCAGGGCGAATGCCGCTGATGATACATTCTGCACCCATCAGGCGTGTGGCAGCTACGGTTTTAATAAGATGCTGCGCCACCAGTGAGTCTACGGCCGGTACACCCGAGATATCCAATATGGCAATGGTGCTTTCAGTATCTACAATTTTGAGTAACAGGCTTTCCATTACCACCTGCGTACGGGCACTGTCAAGCGTACCAATAATGGGTAATGCCAGTATACCATCCCACACCTGGATAACAGGCGTTGAGATTTCTGAGATTTCTGAAGTCTGGCGTAAAATCACTTCTTCACGCCCTTTTATAAAGGTTTCAAGCGTTATCAATGCCAGGCTGTCCAGCAATTTGTTCACCTTGGAGATTTCCGTATTAAGTGCGGAAGGATCCGGAATGTTTTCATGCAACACTTCAATAAACGCATCTTTCAGGCTGAAAACAAAGACGGCAGTTTCGCGCGGAGAAAACCCATTGCTGGCCCGGCTCATGGAAATACCCGCCAATATCTCGTTTACCTTGTCATACTCCTGGCTGTTAACATCCGTAAAATTGTCTTTTCTAACGGCAGTAAGGATAGCCGTCAGCAATGCATCGGATTCTTTCCGCAGGTCATCATTAGACAGCAGGTCTTCACGAAGCCCATCATCCTTCAGCTGATGATTCATCCATTTGTCCAGTATTTGTTTCTGATTCTTTGGTAAAATTTGCGATGCGGATGATTTCATT
>DATJGC010000664.1:0-2673 GCA_035495345.1 Chitinophagaceae bacterium
CCGATGATTACCTCACCAAACCCTTCAACCTGGAAGAATTATTGCTGCGCGTGCAAAAGCTGATAGAGAAAAATAAAAAATTGCTGGACAAAGAAACGGTGGGCGAGATCTACCAGTTTGGCAAGAACGCAGTTGACTTTAAAGCGCAGGAGGCCATTAATAAAAATGGCGAACACATACAGCTTAGCAAAAAGGAAGCAATGCTCTTAAAATTGCTGTTTGAAAATAAAAACGAAGTAGTGCCCCGCGAGAAAATATTGCAAACCGTATGGGGTTATAATGTTTACCCCACCACGCGCACCATTGATAATTTCATTCTTAGCTTCAGGAAATATTTTGAGGAAGACAGTCGTAACCCCAAATACTTTCATTCAGTACGCGGCGTGGGGTATAAGTATAGCGACTAGCCAGCGCATTATCTCACATCAATGGCCACCCGTCAGCCAACAGCCGCCAGTGCCTGCTCCAGCTGTACTGCTTTGTCCAGTGTTTCTCTCAATTCATTTTCTGTGTGCACGGGAGTATACAAAGCCAGTTCGCAATCATTTAACACAGTTTCCAGCAATTGAATGGTAGCAGCAGGGGCGTTCGACTGCTGCAGCAAACGTACCACCACCGGCTTGTTCAACTGGCTGGAGGGCAAAGAAAATTTTGTGGCCAGCAAATGCCAGACTGCCTTACCTATCTCTTTGTAAAAAAGCTGGCTGTTAACAGCTGCCAGCGCCATACGGGCTGCTTCAAACAAATCTACCGGCGCAGGAGGGGGCGCTTCCGTTACCACCGGCGCGGGTGCCGGCGCATTTTTATACAGCGGCTTCATTCTTTTCAGGTTGAACAAAAGTGCCAGCAATATCAATAGCACCAGGGGAGAGAGCCAAAGAAACTTCTTCCAGTTGATCCCGGTCTCATTGCCTGTTGCCTGCGGGTCTGCCAGTACTGATCTTTTCTTGTTTGATTTGCGGATGGTGGCGCTTACCGGCTCTGTACGAATGGTTTTATACGCGTTGGCAGAAGGATCAAAATAAGAGAACTCCACTGGTGGCAACGTAATGCTGCCGGGCTGTTTTGCGGTAAAAGAATACTCAAACATCTTGGTACCACTGATGGGCGCTATTGTTTTGTCTATGGTTTCTTTAACGCTGGGTTCATAGCCTTCTGTTCCGGGTTGCCACTGTACCTGCGGCGCATTAATAAGCGGAAGATTGCCCTGGCCCTTTAAAATAATGTCCAGCACCGCGGTTTCATTGGCAGCAATATTCATGGTAGGCACCGAGGCCATAATGGTAAACTTTCCTACCGCCCCGTCAAATGAGGCAGGCTTTCCTTCGGGCAGCGGTTTTACTGTAATAGTGACTGGCTTAGAAGAGAGTGTTACTTTTTGTTCTTCCAGAACACCGTCGGTTACACCATTCATGTAATCGTCCAGCAACTGTTGCATGGTAATTTTGCTGGGCGCTTCCAGTCGTAAAAAACGCACGGTATTGTCTACTTCTACGGGGTCAAGCACAAAAACACCATCCTGCAGCGGGTAGAGTTGCACCTTACGGATGATATGCGTATTGTACAATTTGCCGTTTACTTTTTCTATGGTAGGACTGTTAGATTCAGGCATTACCATATCATACACGCTGAACTGGCTGAGCGAAGGACGTTTGCTTACCCTTGATTCTGATTTCAGTCGGGAATACAATTTATACGTTGCCACCACAGGCTCTCCAACATAGCAGCTGTTCTTACTCACTTCCAGCTTCACAAATAAATTGTCTTTGATTTTATCAGCGGCACGCTCGCCTTTTCTCAGAACATATTCTTCGTTCACCTCGGGTGCTTCATCCGGTACCGGCAGGCCAAACAAGGGCTGGCTGCCACCGCGTGATGAAGAGGCTGTATTGGTAACGGTAACGGATACACTATTTGATTGCATTGCCTTGCCGTTGACCACCGCAGTGGCGCCACTGATAGTATAGCGGCCTGCAGCATTGGGTTTCAGGACGTAGGTAACACCCTCGTATTTAGAAACTGCACCATTGATGACACTCATGCCGGTTTGCTGCATGGGCCCGGATACAACAGTAAAGCCCTTAAACGCCGGCGGTGTTAGCGATGCTACCGATGATGCATTTTCCACCACGTATTCTACCTGTAAATAATCGTCTTTTGAAATTTCACGATCAGTGATGACCGTGCTGAACTTTACCTGTGCCAGAACGGGTACAGCAGCAAGAAGTAAGAGCCCCATTAAAAATACTAATCTCCTGGTGCGCATCATTTCAATATTTCAGCAACGTATAACCGCCTGCAAATATACTGTCTGCCGGGGGCCCGGCAATTGAAGGCGCGTGGTAATTATGATGAAAGGAAGCCAATGGGGATGACAGCTACATTAACAGTTTTTTCACATAGCAACCGGATGCTGTGTTGCCTTAGAGATCGCCTAGTTGCGGGCGAAGTACAATCTCCTCCACGCATGCCTGCGGGGATAATTGCGCGGCCGCATAAATCATTTTGGCGATATCTGCCGCCTCCATAATCCGCGCAGGGTCTATACCGCTGCCACTCCAGGAATCTGTGTAAGCGGCACCGGGCAAGACGGTAGTCACCTTTACCTGGTGTGGCTTTAATTCTTCGCGCAGGTTTTTTGAAAAACCGAGCAACGCAAATTTGCTGATGCTA
>DATJGC010000665.1:0-14756 GCA_035495345.1 Chitinophagaceae bacterium
AAAGGACTTTCCTTTTACGACGCCCGCCGTTGGGAGATCATAGCGCCTGGTAAAACACGTACCGGTTGTGTGGTTATTTCAGCTTCCGGCGCGCTTAATACAAATGCCACCATTGAATATGGCTACCTCGATTATTGGGATGTGCCAGACAATGAGCTTGCTTACAATCCTGCTGCAACGGGATCAGCACCTACTAAGAACCCTAAATAATTTTCATTGCTGAAGAATCAGGGCCCGTAACGGCCCTGATTTTTTTTGCTTTATCTTCAAAATACAATTCATCAGTATGCGCCAGCTAGTTTTTTTCATGCTTTTTATTTTACTGCAAATAAGTGCGGCAGCGCAGGCCAATGGCATTGTGGTTGGCGGCAAATGGGCCGACCAGGTATCCATCAGTGATGTTAACGGCAGACCCTTTGAAAAAAAATATGACGATGTGAACGGCCAGCCATTTTTTGATGCTAATCCAAAATGGGCCACCATCACACTTGCTGATGGAAAAGTTTTCAGAAAGGTAAAATCACGGATAAACCTGGTAGATCAAACCCTGGTATTTACCGCTGCCAACAATGTTGAGGCATTTATTACTGCAGGCAGCGTAAGGGAAATCAGTTATGATGATACCAGCGCCATGGGCATTGGTAAGACGCTCTTCAGAACCGGCTACCCGGGCGACAACCGTACCATCAATACTTTTTACCAAGTACTGGCAGAAGGCCGTTGCAGCTTGCTAAAAAGCATCGTAAAAAAAATTTCGGAAAGAAAAAATGAATTATCCGGAGAGGTATCAAAAGAAATAGAAACCAATGAAACTTACTACCTGTACAGGGATAACCAGCTGACGAGGATAAAAAAAGATCGTTCTTCCATTTTGCCGTTGCTGGCAGATCGGAAAGAACTTGTACAGCAGTACCTCAACAGTGAGAAACCAAACCTGAAAAATGATAATGAGCTGGCAAAGCTGATCAATTATTATAACCAGCAGCCATAGAACTCCGCTAACGCAGGTAAAGTTGGTTACAGCTTTATTTCTTCTTCGTGTTTATCAAAGAAATGAAACTCAGTAAGGTGGTAATTGGTATTCTCTCTCAGCTTGATGCGTTGTTTGTGTTTCCAGCGCCATTTCCACAAACGAGATCTGAACATGCCGCCCTTGGTAAGATAGGCGTACATGATGGGGTGTACAGAAAGTATAAGGTCTGTATGCTTATGGGTAAGCAGGTAATTCAAATTCTTTTCTATCTCATCTTCAAGAATCAGTGCGCTTGAAATTTTACCGGTGCCATTGCAACTGGGGCAAATTTCCTGTGTGTTAATGTTTACTTCGGGCTTCATACGCTGACGCGTTATCTGCATCAGCCCAAATTTAGAAATGGGCAGTACAGCATGCTTGGCACGGTCTGTACGCATAAAGCCTTCCATGGCTTCCATGAGCTTGCGTTTATTATCCGGCAGCTTCATGTCTATAAAATCTGCCACTATAATTCCGCCCAGGTCACGCAACCTTAACTGGCGTGCAATTTCATCAGCGGCTTCCAGGTTGGTCTCCAGTGCATTTTGTTCCTGGTTATTGCTTACGCTTTTATAACCGCTGTTGATATCAATGACATGCAGTGCTTCAGTATGTTCTATAATCAGGTAGGCACCGCTGGGCAGGTTCACCGTTTTTCCAAAAGCCGCTTTTACCTGTTTGGTTACCCCATACTGGTCGAAAATAGGCGAGCCGTTATGGTAGAAAGAAACGATATCTGCTTTTTCGGGCGCTATACGCTGAATATAGTTCTTGGCATCATTAAAAATGTTCTTATCGTTTACCACAATGCGGTTGAAGTCTTCATTCAGTAAATCACGGAGGATGCTGGTAGTTTTTGTTTGCTCACTCAACACCTTGGCAGGCGCCACGGCATTTTTGAGGTTGCGCTGAATTATTTTCCAGGTTTCTACCAGGGCCAGTAAATCTTCGTGCAGTTCTGCCGTGTTTTTGCCTTCAGCAGCAGTGCGTACAATAACACCAAAGTTTTTTGGTTTGATGGCTTCAATGATTTTCTGCAAGCGCTTTCTTTCATCAGAAGAATGAATCTTTCTTGAAACGGCTACAATATCATTGAAGGGAGTGATAACAACAAACCTGCCGGGCAATGAGATTTCACAACTAAGGCGGGGACCTTTTGCGGCAATGGGTTCTTTTAAAATTTGTACCAGTATATTGGGTTTGCCACCCAATACTTCGTTTATTTTGCCGGTTTTTATGATCTCCGGTTCTACCTGGAACTGGCCAAAGTCGAACCCGTTTTCATTCTGATCATTAATGGCGGTTTGGGTAAACTTGAGCAGCGATCTTGCGTAGGGGCTAAGGTCTGTGTAATGAAGAAAAGCGTCTTTTTCAAAACCTACGTCTACAAATGCAGCATTCAGCCCGGGAATAAGTTTTTTAACTTTTCCAAGGTATAGATCGCCCACAGCAAAACTGGCATCCGTTTTTTCGTTATGCAGTTCTACTAATTTCTTATCCTCAAGAAGGGCAATTTCTACTCCCTGCGGAGCGGCGTTAATAATAAGTTCCTTGTTCAATCTAATCACATTTACAAAAGTATAACCATCACACACTAAAAGGAAAAGCGCTGAAGTGGTTTTACATGCCATCTATCCATGGCGAACGAAGCAATCGGGCACACTACTTAGAAGGCAGGTAAATGAGATCCAGCAAAAAAAGAAAAATAAGGCCTGTTACACACATACAGGCCTTACAAGAATTATTTATTTCTCTTCTTATGACGATTCTTTCTGAGTCTTTTTTTACGTTTATGCGTTGCTATTTTATGACGCTTTCTCTTTTTACCACAAGGCATTGCTGAAATTATTAGAGTTAAAAATTATTTTAATGATTTTATCTTTTCGTCCAGTTCTTTAATCATCCTCGGGTTCTGCACCTGCTTCTTACCCTGTTGGTACCAATACACCGCATTGGTATTGTCGTTCCTCCGTTCATACGCCTCAGCCAGCATAAAAATAGCTTCCAGGTTATCAGGCTCATGCTCCACCACGGTTTTCAACCTTTCCGTTGCCTTATCCAGCTGACCAGATACTACCCCACCAATACCAAGCATCAGTTGCGCGTACATATTGGTACTGTCTCTGCGCGCCACGGCCAGTATCTTCTGAATCCCCGTCATTACTTCCTGGGGGTCGCCGGCACTGCTGCCAAAAATATAACAACTGCCCAGTCCAATGACAGAAGAATCATTGGCCGGGTTAATGGCCAGCGCCTTCGTAAACAGGTCTTTTGCCTCATCGGCCATCCACTGTTTTACGGCGGGCTGGTTGGTCCCTTTCAATTCATTTAAAAATTGGCGGGCTGCGAAGGTGAGACTTTTTTCAGAATTTTCCAACTTGGCGGCGGCCGCGGTATAATATGCGTAGGGTTCAAAGAAATGAACAGAGTCTTTCCAGAACCCCGCAAGCTGCTGGTATACCTTTATTTGTTGGTCTTTTACATCGCCCCTTACCACGGCGTTTTCAAGGCCACTCACATAGGCCTGCCGGTTGGCAGACAGTTTCTGTTTTGCTGCAGCAAGGATCACGGAAGCATCCACTTTCTTAGGCGGCGGTGCAGCGCCTTCTGCCGTTGCAGCAAGCGGTTTTGCAGGGGGTGTAGTGTTTGCAAAAAAATAAATCAGCAGAAATAAAATAACGCCTGAACCAACGAGAATGCGTTGCTGTGTCTTCACATCATAAAAATTAGGAACGCAATTTACATCTCGCTATCCGGGTTTGGCTGATCTTCTTTTACGGTTTCCAGTTTTTTAACTTCCTGTACAAACTCCTTGGCGGGTTTAAACGCAGGAATGAAATGCTCAGGAATATGCACCGCTACGTTCTTTTTAATGTTGCGGCCAATCTTTGCTGCGCGTTTCTTGGTGATGAAACTACCAAATCCGCGGATGTAGATGTTTTCTCCCTGGGCCAAGGTATCTTTTACCTCTTTAAACATGGCTTCAAGAGTAACTAACACATCAATTTTTGGAATGCCGGTTTTTTCGGCAATCTGGTTGATCAAGTCGGCTTTTCTCATTTTGTTGAAAACTTGAGGGGTTTATAATATTATCAGTAACAAAACGAAATTTTTGTCAATTTCATATCTGGTTCATAACCAATTACGAAGTTAATATAAAAGAATTGTTGAACTTGTGCAAGTAAAAGATAAAATATTGGTTTTGAAGAATAAACGTATAAAAAATGGGCTTTCGGCCTATTTTTGCCCTTTTTAGCCCCTTAAATGTTCGCAAACGCCCTTATGAAGGCTGATTTTACCAAGAAATTACTGCAGTGGAACCAGCAACATAACACCCGCGCCATGCCCTGGAAGGGCGAGAAAAACCCTTACCGCATCTGGCTCAGCGAAATTATTCTTCAGCAGACAAGGGTTGAACAGGGACTGGCCTATTACCAGCGCTTCATAGAACATTTCCCTACCATACATGATCTTGCCAATGCGCCTGATAAAGAAGTGTTTAAACTATGGGAAGGACTTGGGTATTACACAAGATGTAAAAACCTGCTGGCTACTGCAAGGTATATCAGCACTTCATTGAACGGAGCGTTTCCTTCAACCTATGCGTCTATCCTGGCACTTAAAGGCATCGGTCCTTACACTGCTGCAGCCATTGGCTCCTTTGCCTTTAACCTGCCGCATGCCGTTACAGATGGCAATGTGCTGCGCGTACTCTCGCGGTACTTTGGCATTTCAACACCCATTGATACCACTGAGGGCAAAAAGCGGTATGATTTACTGGCTGCAGCACTGCTGGATAAAAAGGAACCCGGCGTGTACAACCAGGCCATCATGGATTTTGGTGCGGTAATCTGTAAACCGCAGCAACCGCTTTGTACCGAATGCCCGCAAAAAAAAGAATGCCGCGCACTGGCTACCGGCGCCGTAAAGCTGTTGCCCGTAAAAGAAAAACAACTGGTAAAGAAAACGCGCTGGTTTTATTACCTGGTGGTGCAGGTAAAAGATGAAGTGCTGATAAGGAAAAGAACCGGCAAAGACATCTGGCAAAACCTATATGAATATGTGCTGGTAGAAACCGAAGGCCTGCTTGAAGAAGGACAGCCTGCACTGCAAAAAATGGTAAAGCAATACCTCGGCCGCCAGTCCTTCAGCATTGAGCGGGTATCTGCAGTGTACGCGCAACAGCTTACCCACCAGACCATCAATGGAAGGTTTATTGAAATAACCACCAACCAGCTTCCACCGCTGCTGAACGATTATGAATTGGTAAAGAAAGCATCATTGCTGCAGTTTCCATTTCCAAAATTTATTACCGCCTACCAGCAACGGGGCAATGAGCCATTGCAATTGTTTTAACCTGCTAATATGCAAGAAGCGCTTACTAACGATCTGTTACAAGCGAAGTATGCAGTAAGCAGAAAAGCAGGCTGGTAGCAGGGCACAGCTGTCTTTATGCATTGCGCAAAGCATTGCTATCAATGCTGTACAGCTATCAAAAAAATACATTTGTTTACTTGAAAAAATCTAACTTTAAAGGAGATTTAGACCCAGCGAAGATTCTTTCACAATAAACTATCAACTATGCGAGGCGTTAACAGGGTAATGTTAATTGGAAATCTTGGTAAAGACCCGGATGTGCAATACCTGGAAGGAAATATTGGCGTAGCAAAATTCTCGCTGGCAACCACGGAAACCTATAAAGACCGCTCGGGAAAACTGATTTCACAAACAGAATGGCATACGGTAGTTTTATGGCGCGGCCTGGCCGACCTTGCGGAGAAATACCTGCACAAAGGCAGCCTCGTATACATTGAAGGACGCCTGCGTACCAGGAGCTGGGAAGATAAGGAAGGAAACAAAAAATTTGCCACAGAAGTGGTAGGAGACAACCTGATTATGCTCGATAAAAGAAACGAAGGCAACCATGGCGCCGGTCATGACGGCCCGATGGATAATCTTAGCAACCCCGATGCCCCTCCCCCTGCTGAACACAGCGGCGATTTGCCGTTTTAATGAGATTTTATTGCAACTTTGCGCTTTCCGCATGTACGGCGGACATGTCTGCACCTGCTGCTTTCATGAATGCTATTGTTAACGAAAATTAGCCGCTTTGGATCACCGTCCGGATTTTACTGTTCTGCTTCACCTTCCCCGGCTGCTCTGGCTGGCCGGCACCTCCCAGGGCATCACCCTACTGGTGGTACTCATCCTTTTCCTGCTGCTTGTGTCTTTCTTTGTGTCTGGTGCTGAAGTAGCTTTCTTTTCACTCAGCTACAAGGATGTAAATATGCTGAAGACAAAGCAGGATGCCGGCTGGAAACGCATTGTAAGCCTGCTGGAAGACCCCAAGACATTGCTGGCCTCTTTACTCATTGCCAGCACGTTTATAAATATTGCCATCATCATTCTCTCTAATTTTCTTATTGATGAAATGCTGGAACTGCAGGCCGCCTTGTGGATTGCCGCTATCCTGAAGGTCATCATCATCAGCTTCTTCCTGGTGCTCTTTGGCAAAGTGTTACCCAAAGTATGGGCCTCACAAAATAACCTTCGCTTTGCCTATAACGCCTCGTACATTGTAGAAATCATTCATTACCTGTTCAGGCGCATCAGCACCTGGATGGTGAGCGTGTCTGACAGCATTGAGCATTTTCTTGGTAAAAAAGCATCTTCCTACAGCCTGGAAGAGCTTGACAGCGCCATTGACATTACCGCCAGCACAGACGCCAGCGAAAAAGAAAAAAGCATCTTAAAAGGCATTGTAAAATTTGGCAACATCACCGTTAAACAGGTAATGACCACACGCCTGGATGTGTGCGGCGTTAACCAGCAAATCAGTTTTCATGAACTGATAAAAAAAGTGGCAGACCTGCACTACTCGCGACTGCCCGTGTACAAAGAAAATCTTGATGAGGTAACCGGCATCATACACACCAAGGATATTCTGCCGCACCTGAATGATGGCAATGATTTTCGCTGGCTTGAACTGCTGCGCCAACCCTATTTTGTACATGAACAGAAACTGATTGAAGACCTGCTGCAGGAATTTCAGGCAAAGCGCATACACTTTGCCGTTGTAGTAGATGAGTTTGGGGGCACCAGCGGCATTGTTACCATGGAAGATATACTGGAAGAAATTACCGGTGACATTAAAGACGAATTTGATGATGAAGAAAGCGGCGAAAGTAAAATTGACGATTACAACTATATATTTGAAGGCCGCACAATGATCAATGATGTGTGTAAGGTAATGGACCTGCCAGTAGATACCTTTGAGCGCGTAAGAGGAGACAGCGACTCGCTGGCCGGACTCATACTGGAAATTGCCGGCCATTTTCCGGCCGTAAATGACACTGTTACTAGCGGCGATTTTGATTTTACCATTCTTGAGCTGGACCGCAACCGCATAAAAAAAGTAAAAATTGCTGTAAAACCCGTGGTGAAGTAAGCCCTTCACCTGCACAACAAAACTGATGAAAAAGACGACTGGTCCGTTTCTATTGCTGCTGCTCCTTCTCATAACCGCCACCGCCTGCAACAGCGTGTTTACCCCAAAACCCCGCGGTTATTACAAAATAGCATTCCCTGAACACAGCTACCAGTTGTTTAACAAAGAAGGATATCCCTACCAGTTTGAATATCCATCTTACGCGGTGATTGTAAAAGACAGCACTTTCTTTGAAGAGCAGCCCGACAATCCGTACTGGCTCAATATCGACTTTCCGCAGTTCCACGGCCGTATCTATATCAGCTACATAGAAATTGGCGGTAAGAGTCGCTTTAAACGCCGCGACGCCGCAGGTAATTACGTTGATTCTACGGGCGTCAACAGCTTCGACAACCTCATTAAAACTTCCTACTCTCTCACCTACAAGCACTCTTACAAAGCCTCTTCCATAGACGATAGCGCCTTTGTTACCCCCAACCATATTGAAGGCATTTACTTCAAAATTGGTGGCAATGCCGCTACCGCCAACCAGTTCCTGGTAACCGATACCGTAAAACATTTTTTGCGCGGTGCCCTCTATTTTGACGCCACACCCAATGCAGACTCCCTTGCCATTGTAAACAACTTTCTGCAGCAAGACATGAAACACCTCATCAATAGCCTGCGCTGGAAATAGTCGCATTTGCCAATGGCTGCCAACGCGCAATACAAATTTCACCTTGCTGAAATAATGCCTACTAACCTACCTTTGCTGCTTAAATAGTCAGCAATTGATAGCAATAGAAAATATATTGATCAGTGACGATGTGGTGGAATCACAATTTGTATGTGATCTCTCTAAATGCAAAGGCGGCTGTTGTGAAGATGGCGATGCAGGCGCGCCGCTCACAAAAGCAGAACTGAAGGAGGTAAATGAAGCCTATGAGATTGTTAAGCCCTACATGACGCCTGAAGGCATTGCAGTTACTGACAAAGAAGGCAGGTACCAGTACGACAGGGAGTTTGGATGGGTAACCCCCACCATTGGCGGCAAGCTCTGCGCCTATGGCTACCGGGATAAAAAAGGTATTATACATTGTGCCTTTGAACAGGCTTACAATGAAGGAAAAATAAAATGGCAGAAGCCCATCAGCTGTCATCTCTACCCCATTAAAGTTAAAAAGAGCAAAGAATACGAGATGCTCAATTATGAGCCTCGTGAAACTATGTGCAGCCCCGCCTGCGCGCTGGGCAAAAAATTAAAAGTACCCACTTATGTTTTTCTTAAAAATGCCCTGGTGAGAAAATATGGTGAAGATTTTTACGCACTGCTTGAACAGGTGGCCGCCAAATATTTCAAAGAAAAGAAACGTGCCTTGTAAACAGGCGGGTGGCAGCAGCATTCAGCAACGCTTTTTAAACATTATTCAACATGTCAGCATCCGCCTCCAGCTTTAACGCAAAAACAGCCATACGCTCAGCAGACCTGGAGCATCGCCGTAAAATAAATTTCAACATTGGCCGCTACAATGCCGCGGTACCCGCCGGCAAAGCACAGTTTCCGGATATTAACAGCGCCAGGGAACGCGCAAAAAATATAAAATGGCGTGCGCTTGAAACGCTTGATCAGCAACTGGAAAGCTTTGAAGCCGCCTTTACACAGCGTGGCGGCAAAGTAATTTGGGCAGAAGACGCAGCACAGGCGCTGGAAGAAATCAAAAAGATTTGCATAGCCACTCAATGTCGTAGCGTGGTTAAAAGCAAGAGCATGGTTACCGAAGAGCTTAAGCTGAACGACTTTCTGCACAGCCTTGGCATAGAAAGCGTAGAAACAGATCTTGGTGAATACATACAACAATTAGACGGAGAACCGCCCTACCATATTGTAACGCCTGCCATGCACAAGAGTAAGGAAGACGTGGCAAAATTATTTTACGAAAAACTTGGCACTGCGCCGCACCTTTCGCCGGAGGCATTAACCTTAATTGCAAGAGACAAGCTGCGCGCAAAATATACCGAAGCTGAAATTGGTATTACCGGCGCCAATTTTATTATTGCCGATACCGGTGCCATTGCCATTACAGAAAACGAAGGCAATGCAAGGCTCAGCTGTGCATTTCCCAAAACGCATATTGTAATTGTTGGGATAGAGAAGGTAATTCCATCACTCACTGATCTTGCGCTCTTCTGGCCATTGCTTTCTACTTTTGGTACAGGCCAGCAGGTAACCGTCTACAATACCATTGTAAGCGGCCCCAGACAGCCTGGCGAGACAGACGGGCCCGAAAACATGTATGTGATCTTGCTAGATAACGGCCGCACCAACCTGCTGGCCAACCCTGTCACCAGGGAAAGCCTTTACTGCATACGCTGCGGCGCCTGCCTGAATGCCTGCCCGGTCTACAAAAACATTGGCGGCCATGCCTATGAAACAACCTATAGCGGTCCTATTGGTGCAGTAATTACACCCCATTTAAAACAGATCAATGAATGGAAGCACCTCAGCTATGCTTCATCGCTCTGCGGAAACTGTACAGAAGTTTGCGCGGTAAAAATAAACCTGCATGAGCTGTTGCTGCACAACAGGCATGAAGCCGTTACACAAGGTGCCAGCTCTACGGCGGAGAAACTTGCCTGGAAGCTTTGGAAACAGGCCAGCCTGCACCGTAACCTCATGAATAAAGGCAACAGGACGATTAAAAACTGGGCCATTAATAAATTATTCAAAGGCTGGACGGCCCACCGTGCAGACCTCAACTTTGCGCCGAAGACCTTTAATGAAATGTGGAAGACAAGTCAACAAGATTGATGTCTTAGAAGCGAATTTGCGAATATATTTGTAGATAGTCAGCACTATGGCTGGCTATTATTATATACGGATGTTTTTATTCTACTGTCATACCATCACCCCCCGCCTTCGTTATATTGTTGACTTTATCAGCAAAGAATTATTTGAGGAACCCATTACCTGCACTTCCAGCCTGGAGGAGTACAGCGCCTTTACCGGACCACGCTTTAATTATTCTGACAAAGATTTTTCAGAGCAGGAATTTTACCTGAAACCCGTTGCCCTGCTTTTTGAAAAAGATATACGGCCCCAGGCCATTGAATGTTTTGAAGTAGATTACCAGAAAGCATTTTTTCAGACCAGCGGAGATTTTGCCTTTGATGTACTGGCCGCTTCCTTCTATCTTTTAAGCAGGTACGAGGAATACCTGCCGCATGAGAAAGACATGTACGGCCGTTTTGCGCACACGCATTCACTGGCCTATAAAGAACATTTCTTACACCTGCCGCTGGTAAATATCTGGCTGGAAGACCTGAAGAAAAAATTAAAGAAAAAATTTCCGGCACTGGTATTCAGAAGAAGGCCTTTTAAATTCATCCCGTCTTATGATATTGATATTGCCTGGTCTTACCGTCATAAGGGCTGGCTGCGCAATATGGCTGGTTACCTGCGTTCAGTAAAAGAGGGTAAGTGGTGGCAGGTACGTGAGCGTTGGAATGTACTAAATAACAAGGCCGCAGATCCTTTTGACGCATATGAATGGCTTGATGCGCTGCACCTCTATTGCAAGATAAAACCGATTTACTTTTTCCTGGTGGCGCAAAAATACCAGGGCTATGATCGCAATACACCCACCTCATCAAAAGCGCTGCAGGAATTGATTGCCTATTTCTCCGTGGTGTATAAAGTTGGGTTGCACCCCTCCTGGCAAAGCAGTGTGTCAGACAATAGCAAAACATTACTGGAAGAAAAAGAATGGCTTGAAGTTATTATAGACAGGCCCTTAGAACACAGCCGGCAACACTATATCAAATTTACCCTGCCCCAGAGTTGCCGCAGGTATATAGAAGCGGGCCTGCTAAAAGACTATTCCATGGGTTATGGCAGCATCAATGGCTTCCGCGCTTCTGTGGCTTCTTCGTTTCACTGGTTTGATCTTGAGAACAATGAAACCACGGCATTACAATTCTTTCCTTTTTGTTTTATGGATGCCAATGCTTTTTATGAGCAAAAGCTGACGCCGCAACAGGCTTATGAAGAACTGATGCATTATTACAATACCATAAAAAAGTTGAACGGTCTTTTTGTGATCATCTGGCATAACCAGTTCCTGGGAACAGACAAAACATTTGCAGGCTGGAGAGAGACCTATGAGTTGTTTATGAAGGAAAGCATTTACTGGGATGCGTATAACTTCTAAACAATACCCTGCCCAGGAATGAGCAGGGTGATTTACCTATACCCCCTAAACACAAAAGATATGCGGCGGTTAGCCGGTATCGTTGCAACCACAGCTTGTTGCCATGTAGGCTTACGCTGGTAGCTTTTTCTTTTTTATATTAAATACCCTGGAAAGGTTAAAGCCAAACTGGATATCTCCTTTGCCCCATTTGTTGGTGGTTTCAGTAATGAAAGCGCGTTCATTCATGCCACTGGTATTAGAGAAATGCAGCTGAAATACATGCCCGCCGGTTTCTATATCCACCCCAACAGATAATGGATTGCTTCCGGCACTGTGCGGCAGGCCGTTGGCCACGTAGAAATAGTCTACTACCAGTGCCATCCGCTTGCTGAATTTATAACGGGCACCAATACCCGCAGCATACACATCGTTTACATCTGCGGCACTTACTTCATTACGATGCACCAGGGTAGGACTCAATTGTACCGTAAACCGCGGAGAAAATTTTCTGCCGATAATTGCCTGGTAATAATAGCCGGTGCGCAGGTTAAAGGAAACCTCTTTTGCAGGGTCAATGTTTTTATAGGTCTGTACAGACATGCCAGCCACCAGTACCACCGCTACCGGCGAGCCGCCACCAGATGACTGTCGTACCAGCCGGTACTTTAAAAATCCGTCCAGCTCTTTTTTGGTAGTGGTTCTTCCAATGCCAATGGTAAAATTATTGGTGAGGCCATAGTCAAAGCCCATGCGCATGCTGGCCTGGTCTAATCCAAAGAACTGGCTTACGCCCTGGTTTACGGGGCCAAAGCGGTGCAGTATCCTGAAATCCAGGACGCCGGCACCAATCATTTCAATGGAGTGGCCGTTGATGACGCGCGAAGATTTGAAGGCACCGGTGATGTATTCTTTTTTTACAACGGAGTCTGGTAACGCCTTCATAATATCATCCTGGGCGCTGGTCAATTGAAATAGCAATAATAAAACGAGCAGTGTAGATACAGGCTTCATACAAATCAATTTACAGGTGGGGGGTGAATGGTAGTTGGTTAATGCGGTGTGCCGTTATCAATCCATTTTTTTATAGTGGCAATGGTGCAGTTGTTCAGTTTGCTGCCGCCGTCGGGCATTGGCCGATAACCAGATGCATGGCTGATGGTGCCATAAAGAAAACCGTTTTGTGCGTAGAACTTCAGCGCATCATAATTATCCAGCAATATGCCGGAAGAGTTGGAGCCTGTACTATGACAATCAAAACAGTTGGCGGCAATGATCGGCGCTATATCGGTATTGTAAGAAAGGTTATCCGGAATGCTGCAGGGCAGCTCTACCACATCTTTCTTGGTATATGCACAACCAGCAATGGCGGCAGTTATAACAATGGCTACAAGAGCACATAACAGCTGACGTGCACGCATAATCTTTCTATTGTAAGGTGATCAATCAGTAAGTAAACGGGTTTGGGCCGTTGGTATTGTTAGCTGTTACGCAGGCCATAACGCAAAGGTTGCCCGGCAATAAAAAATTGAGTTGTTTGTCAATAGGTGAGGAGGCGCCGAAGCGCATCACGGCAGATAAGCGCGGATAAGCAGGCAGCTGGTAGAAGTGGAAAGTAGCTGAGTACACTATTATTTGCCCTGCGCCATGGACTGTATGATTTCCTCTGCATGTTGCTTGTTGCGGGGGCGCAGGAATACTTTTTGGATGATGCCTTTTTCATCTATTACAAAAGTGGTGCGGTGGATGCCCATGTATTCCCTGCCGTATAATTTCTTCTGGCCCCAAACGCCGTATTTATCTATCACTTTGTGCGCGGGGTCTGCCAGCAGGGTAAATGGTAACTGGTACTTTGTCTCAAACTTTTTATGTTTTTCAGGGGCATCCGGACTTACACCCAGCACTTCAAAACCTTCTTTTTTAAGCAGTGCATAGTTATCCCGCAGGTTACAGGCTTGTACGGTGCAGGTGGGCGTGTCATCTTCCGGATAGAAGTAAAGCACCAGTTTTTTCCCCTTAAAATCTGCCAGGGCTACTTTATTACCGTTTTGGTCTGTGCCAGAGAATGATGGTGCCTTATCGCCTTCCTTTAAAGTAATCACGTGTATGCTTTAAACAATGAAAAGTAAAACCTATCTCCTTCGCGCTTATCTCCCTTCTTATCTCCTTCTCTCTTAGATCTCTTAGCCCCTCCTTCCCTCTTTAATCTCTTAGCTCCTCCTTCTCTCTTAGATCTCTTAGCCCCTCCTTCCCCCTTTAATCTCTTAGCCTCCTCTCTTAGCCTCTTAGCCCTACCTTACAAAACTATATGTTTTTACCGCCTTATTACCGGCAATGTCTTCCACGCTCACCTGCAGGGTATGTGGGCCGCTAAGGCAGTGTTCATCAAAAGTATAAATGAAGCTTCGGCCTTTATCATTGGTGAAGCGCAGCCATTTGCCATCCAGGGTAGCCCTAAAGTTCCGAAAGCTTTCCAGGTTATCTTTTACGGTAAAAACAATTCTTGAAGCCTTGCTCATATTGGCGCCATCTTTAAAACCGATGGGTATTATCTGTGGCGGGGTTTCATCCAGCACCAGCTGAAAACTGCCCATTTCGCGGAAGCGTGCAATGGCCCAGCCTTTCTGCCAATCGCAGGATTGCACTTCCTGCCTGGTGCCGGCAAATCTTTGCATAACGGTATGACTTAGCTGATCGGGGGTGAGGCTTTGTGTAGGCCGTATTCTAATCAGCATTGAATCTTGCAGTGGAATGTAGGCCGCGCCAATGCTGTGCACTGCAGAGACCACAGTGGGTGCGGCGGCAGTGGTTCTTTTATAATTGATATGCACGGAATCATAGAGACATCTTTCTCCCAGAAAAAATTCTGCGTCAGTATTTTCCAGACCGTCTACCATCTGCGGATAAAACATTTTGGCAGTGCTGGCAGGCAGTGCGCTTGCAGTTCCTGTAAACTGTACGCGGGCAGAAAGAAAACTGGTATTACCATAGGCATCTTTTACATGCACCCGTATTTCATGAATGCTGCCATCGCTGATGTCTATGGTTCCATCGCCGGAGACTTTTTTATAAATGCTGTTCTGGTAACCCGGCAGTTCAAACAGCTGTTGCAGGTAAGGGCCGCCATTTG
>DATJGC010000666.1:0-8195 GCA_035495345.1 Chitinophagaceae bacterium
ACAGCCGTTTAAAAAGTTCAATTTATTTATTTATCGTAGTGAAGCACAGGTTTTACCAACGGTAATTTTTCTTTTAAAAAGAATAAGTGTCAAACAGACATTTTTCTTATGTAAACGATTGCATAAACGTTTTTGTTATAGATTTTTTGTTGTAAACACTGTTTTTCTAACCAAAAACTGCCATTATGGAAAAGCGTATACCTACGCCTCAGTCGGATAGCTACTACTATCTGCTATTCTCCTCCTGTCGATTTCTAAAAAAATGCATTGTTCCATTCGCTTTCCTTTTATGCAGCCTTGCAGCGGTGGCCCAGAACAAGATTCATGTTACGGGCACTATCAAGGATGAAAAAGGTGTGGGCACGCCCAATGCCAGCGTAACCATCAAAAATACGCGCACGGGTGTATCTACAGATGCCAATGGAGGCTTTGCCATTGACGTACCCAGTGAGCAATCTGTACTGGTATTTTCTTATCTCGGCTACCAAACACAGGAAATGGTTGTAGGTAAGCGTACCAGTTTTGATGTTAACCTTGCTGTTACCAGTAGCCAGCTGAATGATGTGGTAGTGGTAGGTTATGGTACCCAGAGAAAAGTAACTGTAACCGGTGCCGTATCACAGGTAAAAGGTAGCGAACTTGAAAAAGTACCTGCCCTTAACCTGTCAAATACATTGGTAGGCCGTCTGCCGGGTGTAACCGCGGTGAATGCCAGTGGTGAACCGGGTTATGATGGTTCTTCTCTTCGTATCAGGGGTACCAATGCCTTTGGCAATACATCACCACTGGTGGTTATAGATGGTATACCAGAACGTGCAGGTGGTCTTGAGCGTTTAAACCCTGCCGATGTGGAAACCATTTCTGTATTGAAAGATGCCTCGGCTGCTATTTATGGCCAGCGCGCTGCCAATGGTGTAATACTTATTACCACCAAACATGGTAAAACCGGTAAACCTCGTTTATCCTATGATTTCAACCAGGGATGGAGCCAGGCAACCGTGGTGCCAAAAATGATGAATGTACTGGAGTATGGTAATGTAAGAAATGAATTGGCCGTATTTGAAGCCGTGCCTGCTGTAAATTGGGCCGCTGCGCTTAAAGCACTGCAGACCACTGGAAGCTATACCATTCCTAACACTACCCAAACCATTTCATCTCCTGAAGGTTTCAACCCTACAGACATGAAAAAGTATGCAGAGGGAACTGATCCCTGGGGACATCCAAATACCAACTGGTTTAAAGATGTGTTGAAAAACTGGAGCCCCCAGCAAAGACATAACCTGCAGATCAATGGCGGTAATGAAAATATAAAATACCTCGCCTCCGTGGGTTACCAGAACCAGGACGGTTACTACAAGAATTCCGCTACCGGTTACAAGCAATATGATTTTCGCCTGAACGTGGATGCAAAGGTGAATGAATACGTGTCAGCCAGTATTGGCATCGTAGGCAGGGAAGAGTTTCGCTTCTACCCTACTGAAAGTGCCGGTTCTGTATTCAGGATGCTCATGCGCGGTAAGCCGAGCGAGCCCGCTATCTGGCCCAATGGCTTACCCGGCAGAGACATTGAAAACGGTCAGAACCCCGTAGTGATTACCACCAACCAGACCGGTTATGATAAAGACAAAAGAGATTACCTGCAAACAAACGGTAAAGTAGAATTCCTGGTGCCCGGCGTAAAGGGTTTAAAGCTGACCGCCAGCGGTGCCGCAGATAAATACATTCAGAACCGTAAAGTATGGCAAACACCCTGGTATCTTTATTCATGGGATAAGGTAAGCCTGGAGGCAGACGGTAAAACACCCAAGCTGAGCAAGGAACTTCGTTCTACTTATACAGATCCACGTCTTTCTCAAAGCTCAGAAAACAGCCTCAATATCAACCTGAGTTTCCTGGTGAATTATGATCGCAAATTTGGCGACCATACCTTTAGCCTGCTTGCGGGCGGACAGAAAGAGAAATTGAATTCTCAATCTTTCAATGCGTTCCGCAGGTACTTCATCTCCGCTGCTGTTGACCAGCTCTTTTCTGGCGGCGATAAAGAAAAAAACAATGGTGGTGGCGAATACAATCGTGCCCGCATGGGTTATTTCGGTCGTCTCAGCTACAACTACCAGGAAAAATACATTGTTGAATTACTGGGCCGTTATGATGGTTCTTATATCTTCCCTGCAGACCATCGCTTTGGTTTCTTCCCCGGTGTAATGGCCGGATGGCGTGCTTCAGAAGAAAAATTCTTCAAAGACAATGTGCACTTCATAGACAACCTGAAATTGCGTGCTTCCTGGGGACAGGTAGGTGCTGAACCCTATATACCCGGTACCAGCAACCTTGCAGAAATTCAATACCTGAGCACCTATGGCTTTAGCAGCTATATTATAGACAATACCGTTACAAGGGGTTTATTTGAAACCATTCTTCCCAATCCAAACTTTACATGGGAAGTGCAGACCAGCCAGAATATCGGTATCGAAGCTTCTGCGCTCAATAATCGCCTGAACGTTGAGTTTGACTACTTCATCAACAAAAGAGACAAAGCACTTTTCAGCCAGAACGGTATCATACCGGCCAGTGCAGGTATCTCTAACATCCTGCCCCCTGTAAACTATGCAAAGCTTAGCAACAAGGGCTGGGAATTTAAAGTGGGTTATGCCGGCGAAATTGGTAAACTGAAATACAATGTGGGTGTAAACGGTGGTTATTCCAAAAACAAAATTGTGCTTTGGAATGAAGTATTGGATGCATCACCAGAATACCAGCACTCTACCGGTAAGCCCTTTGGTAGCAGCGGTTCCAGCTACCTGGTGTACCAGTACGATGGTGTTTTTGCCACACAAAAAGACATCGATGCCAATACCATCGACTACAGCGCTATTGGAGGTGCTAATCTTCGCCCCGGCGATATGAAGTTTAAGGATATCAATGGTGATAAGAAAATTACCAACGATGATAAAGTACGTCTCGACAAGACACGTGACCCAACGTTCACCGGTGGTATCACCATTAACCTGCAATACGGCAACTTCGACCTGGCATTACTCTTCCAGGGAGCAACCGGCGGTTTATTGGGTGTAGCCACAGAGTCTGGTGATATTGGTAACTACCTCCAGTATGACTATGATCACCGCTGGACCATTGATAACCCCAGCAACATTTACCCACGCATCGCCAGCAGAGACAATACCTATTACACCGGCGGTGCAGGTGGTGCCAATGATTACAGGTTAAGAAGTACTAACTATTTCCGTTTCAAAAATGCGGAGATTGGCTATAACGTGCCTTCTACATTGCTGAAAAGAGTGAGCATGAGCAATTTCAGGATTTATGCAAATGCCATCAATATTTACACATGGGATAAGCTGCACATCTTTGACCCTGAAGCCATCAGCGGCAACGGTCAGTACTATCCCCAGGCAAGGATCATTAACGTAGGCGCCCGTGTAACTTTCTAAAATAATCAACATGAAAAATAAAATCATTTATTTAACACTATTCCTGTTCTGTCCCCTGGTTTTTCTTGTTTCGTGCAAGAAAAGCTCGCTGGACCTGGTACCATTGGGGGCCATCTCCTCAGAGGCCACCTGGAAAGATGGTCCACTGTCGACCGCCTTTGTCACCAATATTTATAACGGACTGGGCACCGGCGGTTTTGATGAGCAGATGCTGGCCTCTTTAAGTGATGAAGCCGTGTTTACACATACCGGCCGTGGTATTACCACCGTAAATGACGGTAGTATGAGCCCCAGTAACCTTGGCTGGACACATAATACCTACGAGTGGGGAAGCATGTACAGCAGAATCCGCAGCACCAACCTGGCGCTTACCAACCTGGCCACTGCAACCTTTGACGACAATACACTCAAAGAAAGATTGAAGGGTGAAGCCCATTTTCTTCGTGCTTATTTCTATCACCAGTTAGTGCGCTATTACGGTGGGGTTCCATTGGTGAAGAAAGTGTACGGACTGAACGAAGACTACAGCCTTGAAAGAAGCAGCTTTGATGATTGCGTAAAGTTTATTGTGGCTGATTGCGATACTGCCATTCAGCAGCTCACCGGTAAGTCATTGGGCAAGGGCCGCGCCACCGCAGTAGCAGCCATGGCGTTGAAAGCGCGCATCTTATTGTATGCTGCCAGCGATTTGCATGATATGACTACCGCCAAGGCCGTATCTCCTACTGTTATTGGTGCATTTTCTAAACCAGAATTGCTGGGTTATACCGCCGGTGGCGCAGCTGCAAGGTCTGCCCGCTGGACAGCCGCTAAAGTAGCTGCCAAAGCTGTGCTGGACATCACCAGTGGTTATAAGTTAAACCTCACTGCACCGGTTACGCCTTCAGAAGGAAAACTCAATTACATGTCTATCGCCATGGGCGGTGGCAGTAAGGCGCCCGGTATTGATAAGAGCGCAGAAAGTGAAATCATTCTCGGTCGTTACAACACTTCAGACCTCGACGAATGGGGCGGCCCCTATATGGGTCTTTTCAACGGACCTAACGGCTACCATAACTGGGCAGGAAATACACCCATTGGTTTAATGGTAGACGATTATGAAATGATGGATGGCACACCCTTTAGCTGGAGCAACCCCACGCAGAAAGCTGATCCATACGCCAACCGTGAGCCACGCTTCTATGCAAGTATATTGTATGATGGCGCAGACTGGAAACCACGTAACCTGATCTCCGGTGATGCAGATCCGTATAACCAAATCCAGACCGGCCAGTATGATCTGGTACAGGGTACCGGTACTACGGTGGTAAAAGGACTTGATACACGCAGCAGCAGCATTGAAGACTGGAATGGCAGCAGAACCGGTTATTACATGCGCAAGTTTATTGATCCAGACCCCGCCATCATCGAGAATAATACAAGGCAGTACGTGCCCTGGCCCTTCTTCCGTTACACAGAAGCAGTGTTCAATTATGTAGAGGCCTGTATAGAGCTGGGTGATGAGACGGAAGCAAAAGCATGGCTCAATAAGATTCGGTTCCGCGCAGGTATGCCGGCCATAACAGAAAGCGGCACTGCATTGCGCGATCGCTACCGGCATGAACGCAGAATTGAAATGATGTATGAAGAACAACGCTACCATGATGCGCGCCGTTGGATGATTGCGCCCAGCACGCTCGGTCGTAAGCTTACCTTTATAAACGTGGTAGGTAAATTCAAGCCCGGCAAGAGTTTATCCGGCAAGTATAAGTATGATAAGACCATTTACGATTATACTTACACCCCGTATGAAGATGTGGCGCATGAAAACCGTACATGGGTAGATAAAATGTACTTCAGGCCCATTGCCATTGATGAAACCAGAAAAAATACCAAGCTGGTGCAGAACCCGGGATACTAATGCTCTCGCGCTGCAAACGGCCATTAACAATGCCAGTATTTTTATACTGGCATTGTTATTTTTGCGGATTAATTTCTTCAATCTTCCTAAATTACGGTTCTTGAAAAAAGCTTGTCTATACCTCTTTTTTGTGCTGCTAACAGCTCTGGTTGCCTGCACCGGCCGGCAAAAAAACGCCGGTGATGCAGCTACTGCACCACTGTTTACCTTACTGCCCGCAGAAACCACTCATATTGATTTTAACAACCAGCTTACAGAAGCACTCAACACCAATGTTTTGCTCTATGAATACTTCTACAACGGTGGTGGTGTGGCCATTGCAGATCTCAACGGAGACGGCCTGCAGGATATTTATTTCAGCGGCAACATGGTGCCCAATAAATTATACCTCAACAAGGGCCAGCTGCATTTTGAAGAAGTAAGCGCCGCCGCGGGCGTGGAAGGCCGTCCAGGCCCCTGGAAAACAGGTGTTACCATTGCAGATGTAAACGGAGACGGCAAGCCCGATATTTTTGTAAGTTATTCAGGCAAAATGCGCGGTGTTTCCAGAACCAGCCAGCTCTTTATCAACCAGGGCAGTGATGCGCCGGGTGGCCTGCCGCATTTTACAGATGAAGCTGCCACCTATGGACTGGCAGATACTGCGTATACCACCCAGGCTTATTTCTTTGATTATGATCGGGATGGAGACCTGGATATGCTCTCACTCAACCACAACCCCAATAACCTGCCCGTGCTGGATGAAGCAAGCACCGCCTCCCTGCTGGCCAAGAGTGATTCCGCCATCGGCGTGCGCCTGCATCGCAACGATAATAATTTCTTTACCGATGTTACTGCAAGAGCGGGCATCAGCAGTTCATTGCTTACCTATGGATTGGGTGCCGGTATCTCAGACCTTAACGGAGACGGCTGGCCGGATATTTACATCACCAACGATTACAATGTGCCCGACTATCTTTACATCAATAATAAAAACGGCAGCTTCACAGACAAAATACAATCTGCCGTAGGCCATACCTCCAAGTCTTCTATGGGCAACAATGTAGCCGATATCAATAATGATGGCCTGCCCGATATTTTTGTGCTTGACATGCTGCCCGAAGACAATGCGCGTCAAAAATTATTGTTTGCACCGGATAACTATGAAAAGTTTGATATCACCGTGCGTTCCGGATTCTATTACCAGTACATGCGCAATACACTTCAACTGAATAACGGCAACGGTAGCTTTAGCGAAATTGGACAGCTGGCCGGTATCTCCAACACAGACTGGAGCTGGGCACCGCTTTTTGCAGACTATGATAACGACGGCTGGAAAGACCTTTATATTACCAACGGCTACACGCGCGATTTTACCAACATGGATTTTCTCAAGTACATGAATGATTATATAAAAACGAAGGGAAGATTAAAACGCGAGGATGTACTGGGCATATTGCAGCAGATGCCTGCTTCTAACGTTGTAAATTATATTTTCAAAAACAACGGCGACCTGAGTTTTACCAATATGGGCGCACAATGGGGTATCAATACGCCTTCTAATAGCAACGGTGCAGCTTATGCCGATCTTGATAACGATGGCGACCTTGACCTGGTGGTAAACAATGTAAACCTCAATGCATTTGTATACCGCAATGAAGCCAGCAACCAACTGCACCAGCATTACCTGTCTGTTAAACTGCAGGGCAATGGTAAGAATACAGATGGCATCGGGGCGAGTGTAACCCTGTATAGCAAGGGCAAAAAACAGTTCCTTGAACAGATGCCTGCACGCGGCTTTCAATCATCCGTATCACCCATATTGCATTTTGGTTTGGGGGCAGACAGCACCATTGATTCATTAAAAGTAAGCTGGCCAAGTGGCAAAATGCAGGTACTCACCAACGTAAAAACAAACCAACTGTTAACGCTGCAGGAAGCAAATGCAACGCTTGTAACCAGCACCGCTGCTCCCGTTAAACCATTGTTTACAGAAACACCCGCGCCACTGCAATACCGCAATGCCGCCAACAATATCAACGATTTTAAAAGACAGCCACTACTCATAAACCCCCTCTCCTTTTGTGGACCTGCCATGGCAAAGGCAGATGTAAACGGAGATGGGCTGGAAGATATTTTCATGGGCGGTGGAAGCGGTGCGCCAGGCGCCATCTACCTGCAACAAAAAAACAAACAATTTATCAGCAAGCCCCAGGCCGCACTGGTAGCAGACAAAGCAAGCGAGGATGCGGATGCTATTTTCTTTGATGCCAATAATGATGGCCACCCAGACCTCTATGTAGTGAGCGGTGGTTACCATAATTACCTGCCTGCAGACCCGCTTTTGCAAGACAGGCTTTACATGAACGATGGCAAGGGAAACTTCAGCAAAGCCGCCGACGCCCTGCCCGTAATGCAGGTGAGCAAGAGTTGCGCAAGGGCTGCAGACATTAATGGTGATGGTTACGCAGACCTCTTTATTGGCGGTAGAAATATTCCTGGTCGTTACCCGGAGATACCCAACAGCTATTTGCTCATCAATGATGGCAAGGGTCATTTTACAGATAAAACGGCCGCGCTTGCGCCGCAATTACAACAAGTAGGAATGGTTACAGATGCTGCCTGGACAGATCTCAATAACGATAAACAACAAGAATTGATACTCGTGGGCGAATGGATGCCCATAACCGTATTTAGCAATGTACAGGGCCAATGGCAAAACAAGACTGCTGATTATTTCGATAAAAAATACAGCGGCTGGTGGAATACGCTGTTATTGGCTGATCTTAACGGAGATGGCCGGCAAGACCTGGTGGCGGGCAATACCGGTACCAATACCCAATGCCGGGCCACTGATGCCGAAC
>DATJGC010000667.1:0-7983 GCA_035495345.1 Chitinophagaceae bacterium
CCGGCGAGCCGCTTTCATCCATTAAGCAGTTCATTCTGCTTTTTTTGTATTTTCTTTGCCCCAAACCAATGTACCATGAGCCCTCAAACAGGTATTATAATGGGAAGCGATAGCGACCTGGACATTATGCAGGCCGCCGCCGCGGTCTTGCAGGAACTGGGTGTCAGTTTTGAACTTACTGTAGTGTCTGCCCACCGCACCCCCATGCGCATGGTAGAATATGCGCGCACTGCCAGGGAGCGCGGTTTAAAGGTAATTATTGCGGGTGCCGGCGGTGCCGCCCACCTGCCGGGGATGGTGGCTTCTATTACGCCGCTGCCCGTGATTGGCGTACCCATTCGATCTTCCTACTCTATAGACGGAGGGGATTCTATCTTATCTATCCTGCAAATGCCCAACGGCATACCCGAGGCCACGGTGGCACTGAATGCAGCAAAAAACGCGGGCATCCTGGCGGCCAGTATTATTGGCGCTTCAGACAAAAAGGTGGGCGATGCGGTGGCAGCGTACAAGCAACAGCTTGAAAACGCCGTTATGGAAAAAGTGCAGACGCTGAAGACCAATGGCTGGGATAACCAGTTTGATAAGTAATTCTGCATCATTGAACATCTTACGCCAGGCAGCCTCCGCCGGCCTGCACCTAAAATTTAACAGAATCTCCGCAGGGGGCTGTGCAATTAGCATTATACTTGCATCGTACTATAGCATTGCTTTTTATACCTTTGACCCAGCAACTTTTTTAGTATGAATACCTTGCACGACGCAGCCTTTGAATCTAAAAAGAACATGCAGGCCGGCACCATTACGCTGGCCATACTGGCCGTGTTGTTTTTGTTTCTGTTCCTGGTGGGCTGGACAACCCCCTCAATGTTGCAACCCGTTCCTGAAGAAGGCATAGAAGTAAACCTTGGCAACAGTGATGCAGGTATCGGTAATGAACAACCGTTTTTGCCTGGTCAGCCCGCACCGCAAGACCAGCAACAGTATACGCCGCCCAAACAGGTGGAAACAGAAAAAGAAGATGTAAAAGACCCGCTGAGTGATGATAAAGATGAGACTGCCCCTGAAATAAAAAAACCTCCCGTAGTAAAGCCCGAGGCTACTAAGATAGCCAACAAGGAAGAGCCCAAAAAAGTAGTGGCTAAAAAGGTAGAAACTGTTGCCCCGCCTACCCCCGCCCCTCCCCGCCCAAAGGCAGAATTTAAAGGTGTTAATGGCACGGGCACCGGTGGCAATGATGCAGACAGTTATAAAAAAGGCGGTAGTGAAGGTATTGCCGGCGGCCGTGGAGACCAGGGCCGGCCCGGTGGCAACCCAGACAGCAAAAATTATGAAGGCGGCGGCCATGGCAATACCGGCATCATCAGCAACGTGCGGGGTTTGGGCAACAGGAAGATACGCAGCCTGCCCTCGTTTACAGATGATTTTAACGATAGAGGAAAAGTAGTGGTGCAGATAAAATTTGATCAGAATGGCAACGCATCAGAAGTGTCCATTGTGCAGCGCGGTACCACGGGCAACAGCACCCATAAAGACATTGCACTCCGCAAGGCGCGGCAGATAAAAATATCGGTAGACCCCAATGCACCGGAAGACCAGATTGTAACCTTTGATATGAACTTCAACGTTACCAATTAACCTGTTGATGCCATCACTGTCTTCTTAACTACTGCCATCGTTGTAATTACTGTCTCCTCTTTTACACTGCTGCTGCAGTTAGCTTCTGTTGTATCTTTGCCAACCCATGACCTACCAGCAAACCCTTGACTACCTATTTACCAAACTGCCCATGTACAGCAGAATTGGCGCGGCAGCCTTTAAAGAAGATCTTACCAATACCATTGCGCTCTGCAAGGCATTGAACAACCCGCAAGACAAACTTCGTTGTATTCATGTAGCGGGCACCAATGGCAAAGGCTCTACCAGTCATATGCTGGCAGCAGTATTGCAGGCCGCAGGATACAAGACCGGTTTGTATACTTCTCCCCATTTAAAAGATTTCAGGGAACGCATTCGTATAGATGGTGAATGGATAAAAGAATCTTTTGTGGTCTCTTTTGTAGAAAAGATTAAACCCCTGGTTGTATCTATTGAGCCCTCTTTTTTTGAGATAACGGTGGCCATGGCCTTCGACTACTTTGTGCAGGAGCAGGTAGACATTGCCGTTATAGAAGTGGGCCTTGGCGGACGCTTAGACAGCACCAATGTTATTACCCCCTTGCTTTCGGTAATTACCAATATTGGCTGGGATCATATGCAACTGCTGGGCAATACGCTTGAAAAGATTGCCGCCGAAAAAGCAGGTATTATTAAAAAAGGCGTACCTGTAATATTGGGTGAGGTACTGCCGCAGACAAAACCCGTATTTACCGAGAAAGCAGCCAGGGAAGCAGCGGAACTAACGCTTGCCACCGATGAATGGTATGTGAGCGACTGGCACCAGTTGCCCAGTGTACTACAGGTAACCGTTGCCCGTAAAAAAGATGACGAACGGACTGTGTATGAAACAGACCTGCAGGGTATTTACCAGTTAAAAAATATACTTACTGTTTTATCTGCTATAAAAAAATTGCAACAGCTGGGTTTTACGCTGCCTTCCCCCGCCATACAAAAGGGCCTTCGTTATGTAAAACACAGCACCGGTTTGCACGGGCGCTGGGATATTATCCGTCGCTCTCCCCTGCTGGTGCTGGATGTGGCGCACAATGAAGATGGCATCCGTCAACTGGCAGAACAACTGGAGATCACAGACCACGAAGATCTCCATATCATCATTGGTTTGGTGAAAGACAAGGAAGTGAGCAAGGTGCTTTCTTTGTTGCCAAAACAAGCCATGTATTATTTTACGAAAGCCCAGATACCACGGGCCCTGCCGGAAGAACAACTGGCGCAGGAAGGCGCCGCGGCAGGTTTGCAGGGCCAGCATTTTTCTGATGTTAATACCGCCCTGCAGAAAGCGATGATGCTGGCCAAAAAGCAAGACCTGGTACTGGTATGCGGCAGCGTCTTTGTGGTGGGCGAAGCAGATACTGCGGGGTATGTTACATAACCCTTGCCCCTAACGTTGCTGCCCAACCGTAATGGAGAGCTGGCCCATTTTCATTAAAGCAAAAAATATACAGCTGGTATGCAGGGCTTGTTTTATCTGTTGCTGCTCCAGCAATACCATCAATTCTTCCATACTTACCAGCACTATTTCTATCTCTTCGTTGTGGTCCAGCGCCTGTGCGCCTGTTTTTTTACCACCCGTAGCCAGGAATAACTCGGTGTAATTATTCAGCAAGCCCGGGTTGGCCGCTACCCTGCCCACATGTTCTATATGAGAAAATGTATAGCCGGTTTCTTCCCCCAGCTCGCGCAGCATACCCGTGGCAAAGTCTTCTCCCGGGTCTATAAAACCGCCGGGTGTTTCAAGAATAACTTCATCCACCGGATGGCGGTATTGTTTTACCAGTACCACTTTGCCTTCTTCCGTAATAGCCAGCGCGGTGGCACTGGTGGGCAGTTCTACCACAAAGTAAGGATCAATGATGGTACCGTCTGCACGTTCGCAAACATCTTTGCGGGCAGTAAAATAAATATGGTTGCTGATATAAGAGGAGGAAATTGTTTTCCATTTCATGTGTAACTATTTAATGGCTGCGCCCAACTTTATTACCAACCCATTCTCTCGCGCAGGGAGGTAATATGCGCTACATGATGCCGTCCGTGCCAGGCATAAGAACCCAGCAGGTACCATAATGTCATCTGCTGTTGGCTGGCCGGGTGAAAAACGCTGCGCTCCCATTCTTTCTCCTGCAGGTTGCTCAGCAGTTCATGCAAACGCGTGTGTAATGCGTATAAAAGTGTTATGGAAACATTGGTAGGCAATGCATGGGTATCGCTCAGCTCGGCCCACAGCTTTTCTTCATAGGGCCTGATGGTGGGATTGTCTTCTGTAAGCCCCAGTTTAAAACGGCAATAGGCATTGATATGACTATCGGCCACATGGTGTACTACCTGTTTCACCGTCCATCCGCCCTCGCGATAGGGCGTTAATTGCTGCGCTTCATCAAGGTTCAGCAATGAATTTTCTAAAGATTGCGGCAGAAATTTAATATCATTCAGCCAGTCTTTTTTTTGACGTTCTGTATACGGCTGTGGTGCATATTTGCCAATTGGGTAGCGAAGGTCCATAGCAGTGGTATTTGGTTAATGAATATACATGTTTGCAGGAATAATAAAAGGCAGCAAAGCTTGTGTAAACAACGGGGGCATTGGCAATCATGATCTATTCATCACGCCATTGTTTACCGGTAAGGTTAAGAAACACGTCTTCGAGGCTTGCCTTTTTTACTTCCTGCGGGCGTTGAAAGCCGGTAGCCACCAGGTCGTCTATCAGTGCACCCGGAGAATTGATAGCAATGATTTTTCCGGCGTCTATAATGGCAACCCTGTCGCAGAGTACTTCTGCCTCATCCATATAATGCGTGGTTATAATAATGGTAGTGCCCTTTGAGCGGATATCTTTTATCAGGTCCCACAAATTGCGGCGGGCCTGCGGATCCAGGCCGGTGGTGGGTTCATCCAAAAAAATAATCTTTGGCTGGTTAATGAGCGTGGTGGCAATGGAGAAGCGTTGTTTCTGACCGCCACTGAGTTCTTTAAACTTGGCCTTTGCTTTATCCTGCAGGTTCACCAGTTTCAGCAATTCAGTAGCATTGGTGGGGCGGTTGTACAAACCTGCAAACAGTTCTACCAGTTCTGTTAAGTTAAGCCCGGGATAATAGCCGGAGGTTTGTAATTGTACGCCGATGATCTTTTTGATGGCTTCAGGTTGATCATCCAGGTTAAGTCCATCCACTATCACCGTTCCGCTGGTTTTCTCGCGCAGCGTTTCAATAATTTCCAGTGTGGTAGATTTGCCGGCGCCGTTAGGGCCCAGCAGGCCGAATACTTCGCCCTCGTATACTTCAAAACTAAGTCCCTTTACGGCTTCAAAATCGCCGTACTTTTTGGTCAGATCCTGTACAGAAATGATGCTTTTGCTCATGCTGCAATTTACACCAGTAGGCAATACGGCGCTTGCTAAATAAGCAGGTTACGCAGCGGTTAGTTACCAGGAAGGAAATGAAAATTATTTTTTTACAAATAGCTGTGTGTAATACACCACACCCCTGCTGTCTTTGGCCACGCCCACACCGGTATAGGTGAAAGCCCCTTCAATATTGGCCTTGTGCTCGGGGCTCTTCAGCCATGCATCAATCACCTGCTTCCAGGTCATTTTTCCAAAGGCCACATTTTCACCGGTGGCAGAGCTGCCCTGCAATTCATTGGCAATGGCAATGGCGCGCTGGTTAAAGCCATCGTGCCCAAAGGGTACTCGTTTGCTGGCCATATCACTGCTATGCCTGGCTGCTTCTGAAGCGGCGAGGGCTAACAGCTTTAACGGTGGCAGGCCCTTTGTTTTTCTGTAAGCATTTACACCATTGATGATATCTGAACTCATGGTGGCAGTAGAAATTGTTTTTTCTCTATAGGCAGCGCTTCTTGTACTACTGGCCGGAGCAGCGGTTTTTTTGGCGCAGGAAAAAACGGAGACCAGGGCGAGGGTGATGAACAGGTAATATTTCAATGCAGGATTTTTCATTTTAATTTCAACTATTGTACCAGTCTGTTGCAAAACTATAAAACTTAGCGGCCGGTACCTTTAGGGCCATGGATACGCCATTATTTGTTTTGAGAAAACCTGGTACAGTTCTGCCATGGCAGGCTCCTGCTGCAAAAGTTGAAGGTGGCGTTGCAGCGTGGGTTCATCATGCCGGATGGCCGGACCTGTTTGTACCGTGGCCGGTGATGCGGTGGCCAGTCTTTCTGCCGTCTCCCTTATCAGCGGTAACAGGTTGGTAAATTGCAATCCATGCTTTTTGCAATAGGCTTCGGCCAGCGTACATAGATAATTTGTGAAATTATTCACCATCACTGCGCAGAGATGGTAGCGTGCACGTTCTTCATCGCCCGCCAGGGACACCTGGTCACTGATAGATGTTGCCAGCGCCAGCAAATGATTCTTTCCATCTTCCGTATTGGCATCTACCAGCAAAGGAATGGGAGGAATATTGTCCAGTTCTTTGCGGATGGACTGGTACGGATAGAGCACACCATAAGATGCAGAGACGCCTTGCAAAATATTTTTAGACACAGCGCCCGCCGTGTGCACTACCAGTTGCTGTTGTAATTGCAGCTGCACTTCTCCGTTGAGCAAGGCCGTATCACTTAGGGCGATGATGTACAGCGCTGCTGATGCATCTATGTCTTTCCATTGACTGCAATGCAATGCATTGTACTGTGCCGCCAATGCTGCTGCTGCCGAAGGGTTTCTTCCATACACCTGTACAATGGTATGACCAGCGCCTTTTAATTTTTTCAGCAAAACGGTAGCAACATTTCCGGTACCAATCATTACAATCTGCATGTTATATCTTTACGGCCATGAAAGTAGCACAAAAACTGGCTGTTAATTACCTGCGTGCGCGATTGAATCTTTTAGCGGTATTATCACCCAGGAAAGCTGCAGAACAGGCATTTACTATTTTTTGCACGCCCTTTTACCGCAATAAAAAAAAAGCAGCGCCCATTTTTGACGATGCTGAAAAAATAACGCTGCAGGTAAAGGGTAATACCGTTAGAGGCTATCGATGGAATGCAGGCGGCAGCCGGCGTGTGCTGGTATTGCATGGTTTTGAGAGCAGCGTGAAAAATTTTGATGCCTATATCATTGCCCTTATAAAAAAAGGATACGAGGTGCTGGCCTTTGACGCACCTGCGCATGGCGATTCAGGTGGACGGCAAATTACACTGCCGCTCTATGTTGACACCATTGCGGCCATTCATTTCCAGGTGGGGATTATACAAAGCTTTATGGCGCATTCTTTTGGCGGACTGGCACTGGCGCATTTTATTGAAAAGATACCGAACGCAGGTTGTCGCGTTGCGTTTATTGCACCGGCTACGGAATCCCGCAGTGCCATCGATAGCTTTTTTCGGTTTTTGCAACTGAACCATAAAGTACGCAGCGCTTTTGAAAAGATCATTGCCGACAAGAGCGGCGTACCTGCCGAGTATTTTTCGATACCCCGCGCGCTGGAGAATATAGCGGCAGAGGTATTATGGGTGCATGATAAGGATGATGAGGTAACGCCTTTTAAAGACGTTGCGCCGGTAATGGAAAAGCAACTACCCAATTTGCATTTTTTGATCACCGAAGGTTTAGGACATAAAAAAATTTACCGCGATGCGCTGGTGATCAAAAAGGTAGTGGAGTTTTTATGAGGTGATCAGGAGAAAAAGAGGGAAAGGGCTTTTGCTTCCTTTGTACCATTTGCACTGAGTCTATGAAAAAAGGCAAGCTTGGAATTATCGTGTCGATTTTTGAATTTTTACTTTTTGATTTTTTTTCGCACAGATCGAGCGGAGCTAACAGAGGGGTTGTGCTAAGAGAGTAAAGGAGGAGAAGAGGGTTCAATTTGTTAGTTCTATTTTTTAATAGATCGTCGCCCGGATAGCTCGTCAGAGCAAGGGTCAGACGGCGGTGGCTAATGTTGCGGCCGCTGCTACTTTGCGCCCGCCGCGTGAAACCAACAAAAGACTTTTGAATTCTTAGTTTTTATTTTTTGATTTTTTTTCGCACAGAGCGAACGGAGCTAACAGAGGGGTTGTGCTAAGAGATTAAAGGAGGAAAAGAGGGTTTAATTTTTTAGGTATATTTTTTTATTAGACTGTCGCCCCACTAGCTCGTCAGACCAAGGGTCAGACGGCCGTGGCTGATGTTGCGGCCGCGGTTCCTTTGCGCCCGCCGCGTGAAACCAACGAAGCAAAAGACTTTTGAATTTTTACTTTTTACTTTTGACTTGCCGTCGAAGCAAACGCCTTTTGACTTTTGAATTTTGACTTTTGAATTAAATTACAACACCGTTTTTGATTCCTTAATCACACAGGCAATGG
>DATJGC010000668.1:0-7415 GCA_035495345.1 Chitinophagaceae bacterium
AGAGAATTGGTGAGATTATTTGAACAAGGTAAATTTAGTGTCTTACAACTTAACAAGCTCTACGGAGTATCTTCTCAGTTGATTTATTTGTGGGTTTATAAATATTCTCAGTTCAACGAAAAAGGCTATCGCATCATCGAAATGAAAAAGAGCAGTACATCAAAAATCAGCGAGCTGGAACAAAAGGTGAAAGATCTTGAGCGCCTTGTTGGCCAAAAACAGATAAAAATTGACTTTTTGGAAGAGATGATCAATGTAGCCAAAGATGAACTTAACATTGATATTAAAAAAAAGTCTTCCACTCCACAATCCGGCGTTTCCAGCACAAAAGGAAAGCATTAAAATATTCACTCAACGCGCTGTATGGGGTGATTGGCATCAGTAAGCAAGCTGTAAACCAGTATAACAAACGGCAGGTTACGTTTGACCACCTTTCGATGGAATTAGTAGCTGATGCCGAAATGCTTCGCAGAGCGCACCCAGGTTGTGGAGTTGAAAAGATGTATTCTACCCTAAGGCCGACTTTTATAGGGCGTGACAGGTTTATTGACATGATGATGGAAGCGGGTTTTCGCCTGAGGCGTCCAAAGAACTACAGGCGAACGACTTTTAGCGGTAAAATCCACTACCCAAACCTTATTAAAGGCATGGAAGTATATGCGCCAAACACCATCTGGCAGTCTGATATCACCTATATCCAGTTGGGCGAGAGGTTTTATTATGGTGTTTTTATCATTGATGTCTATACCAAAAAGATTGTGGGTTATAAATTGTCCAGCCACATGCGTGCATCTGCTAACCTTGCCGCACTGGCTGAGGCCCTCAAAAACAATCCAGCTCCACAGATCCATCACTCTGACCGGGGAAGCCAGTATGGACACAAGGGTTATATTGATTTATTAAAGACGGGAAATACAAAAGTAAGTATGGGGTTAAAAGCGCAGGACAATGCTTACGCCGAGCGTATAAACAGGACAATCAAAGAGGAATACCTTGCGCACTGGAAAGCCAACTGCTTTACAGCCCTAAAGAAAAATGTGGACAATGCGGTAAAGCACTATAACAACAACAGACAACATAATCACCTGGCAAAAATGACACCTACTGACTTTGAGAAACAATGGAATACATGGCCCAAACACCGACGGCCAAGAATCACTATTTTTGATGAAAACAACATTTAAAACCGGTCAACCTTATTTAGGGATCTGCATTTTACCTCAACACCCTAAACCCCTTAAAAGTCTGCAATGTAATTTCAGTAGATTGAACACCGGTTACAACGGCACGCGGTGGGCCCTGCCGGCACCAGGCGAGCAGTTCATGCAATTGCTGCGGATGGCCGGTGGCCAGAATTTCCACCGTATCATCGGGCAGGTTGCGTACCGTACCAGTGATACCCAGCCCCTCAGCTTTCTCGTGCGTGGATTGCCGGTAGAAGACACCCTGCACCTTACCGCTTACAATAATGCGAATGGTTTGCTGCATACCGCAATTTATTACAAATATCCAGCCGGTAGTGACTCCGTCTTTTAGACCGTTGATAACAGCCCCGCAGAGCGCCGCCAGCGCATTCGTTTTTGAACTATCATTGCAGTATATTGTTGAATACATATGATACTACGCAGCTTCCTGGTTCTATTACTCGCAAATTCCCTGGCTGCCCACGCACAGACCGTTAAACCAAACTGGTGGCGTGCAGCATTACAGCGTACAGATGGCGCCTCCATTGTGTTTAATTTTGAATGGCTTACAGAAAACGGCAAGCCTGTCTGGTACATCCGTAATGCCAGCGAGCGTATACGCGTTACCGATATACAGCAGAAGGGAGATTCCATGGTAGTGCAGATGCCACTCTTTGAATCTCAGTTCAGGATCAAAAAAAGCAAGGATGGCAATCAATTAAACGGTGTTTGGATAAAAGGTGGTGCGGTAAGGACGAGCGTCATTCCTTTTAGCGCCAGCAAAAGCGGGCAGCGTTTTCCCGGTGCGGCAGTGGCCATGCACAATATCAGTGGACGCTGGTCGGCCAGTTTTGAAAACAAAAACAACACAGACCCTGCCATTGCAGAATTTACACAACGCGCTAATTATATTACCGGCACTTTTTTAAACCCCACGGGTGATTACCGGTACCTGGAAGGCGTGGTGAGTAATGACACCCTGCAACTCTCCTGTTTTGATGGCGGTCATGCTTTTTTATTTACTGCACTTATAGACGATCAGCAGCATATACGCAACGGTTGGTTTTATTCAGGCGCCAGTTTTAAACAACCCTGGCACGCCATAAAAAATGATACCGCCACCCTGCCTGAAGATGATGTAGCCATGTACCTGCGCCCCGGAGGAGAAAAATTACATTTTACATTTAATGATCTTGATGGCAAACCGGTTTCTATCAATGACGCCCGGTTCATGAACAAAGTAGTGGTGGTTCAGCTGATGGGCAGCTGGTGCCCCAACTGTATGGATGAAACCGCCTTCCTTAGCAATTACTATAACAAGAATAAAGACCGCGGTGTTGAGGTATTGTCGCTTGCATATGAGTATAGCACAGACCGGGAAAGGTCCGTGAAAACGCTCCGGAAGTTTCAACAACGTTTCAATGTGCAGTATCCCATGCTTATTACCGGGGTAACGGTGAACGACAGTCTCCGCACAGAAAAAACGCTGCCTGAACTTACGCCCATCAAATTTTTTCCATCATCTGTTATCCTGGATAAAAAAGGCAATGTGCGCAAACTGGATACAGGCTTTAACGGGCCCGGTACGGGCGACCACTACCTGAAATACAAGAAAGAATTTGAAGACACTATTGATAAATTGTTGGCAGAATAACTACCATTGCAAGCTGTTCACGAGTATTTCAAGGTATTGCTGATCAGTAACAGAAAAATCATTGTACGCATCACTGTCTGCATCCAGTACCGCCAGCACCTCGCCATTGCGGATAATGGGTACTACTATTTCAGATTTTGATAAACTGCTGCAGGCAATATGCCCCGGGAATTTTTCTACATCCGGCACTAACAGCGTAGCCTGTTGCTGCCAACTGGTTCCGCAAACGCCGCGGCCTTTTTTGATACGCGTACAGGCCACGGGTCCCTGAAACGGGCCCAGCACCAACTCATCTTTTTTTACAATGTAAAAGCCCACCCAAAGCCAGCCAAACTGTTCTTTTAAGGCAGCTGCTATATTGGCCAGGTTGGCCACCAGGTCTGGTTCCCCGGTAATAAGGGCTTCTATTTGTGGCAGCAACGACTTGTATTGTTCTTCCCTGCTGCCCTGGGTAATCTCTAAATCTTCCGCCATGCCGCAAAGATACAATGGCCGGTTGGGTTTACTGTAAGGAGAAGTACTATGACGTCTGTGTTGAATTTATAACAATGGTTCGTGTTACCTTATCAATACAGAACTGCCTTTTAAGGATACTTTCTTGCCGCTGTCGTGATCTGTGTAGCGAAGGGTCCATACATAAGTGCCGGCAGACTGTGGCTTTCCGTTGATGCTGCCATCCCATTTTTTTGTCCAGTCCGTGGTATGAAAAACCAGTTGTCCCATCCTGTTGTACACATTAAATTCCAGGTTATCTGCTTTGTAAGCATTTAGCGGGTACAGGTAATCGTTAGTTTGATCTCTATTGGGCGTAAATGCATTGGGCACAGCAATATAACAGGTCTTCAGCACTTTTAGAGTAAACACCGCGCTATCATAACAAGGAAGACTGTTCTTTACCACCAGCTGTACAGGGTAATCCTTCTCTACACCCAGTTTAGGATAACGTTGCGCCTCAGGCTTCTCCAATTGGCTGGTATTGCCATTACCAAATGTCCAGTAACTGGCCGTAGCGCCAACACTGTTGCTGGTAAAGCTGGCAGCGTCTTCCGGACAAAGTGGTGAAGATCCTTCTATCACTGCTTTTAACTCATTGCCCAGCGTAATGGTCTTAGAAAGCGTATCGGTACAAAAACCATTAGAGACCACCAGCGAGATATACTTTGCAGCAAAATTGGTGAATACCACTGTTTTGCTTTGAGCGTTGCTGGCGCCGGCGGCATCAAAAATCCATTGCCAGTTATTTACGCCGTGCTTGCCATCGTGAGAAAAAAGTACGGAATCTGCCTTACAGCCCAGCGCCACCTGGTAGCTGAAATCTGCAGATACGGTATCCTTTACCGTAAAACTTACCGAGCCGTTTTGCGGCGTTTGCTGGCCGCATTCATCAATAATGGTATTGAAATCTGTACCCGGTTGCAAGCGTACGGTATAGGTGCCGCCTACTACAATGGGCGATGTTAGCTGTAACACAATCCGGTTGCCCAGGTTATTATTACAGTTAGAAGAGGCACTTGCAATGGTAACGGCGGAGGGCCCGGTAACCACAAAATCGCTTCCGTTGGCAGCAATGGTATTGCAACGGATATTTTTACTGAACACCAATTCCAGTGAAGAGGGCGCACATTTTACCGGGCTGATGCTGTCTAGCGGGGTGGGTTGCAGGGCTGTCACCTGCAATGGCAGCTGATGCCCTTCCGGTATTTGCCGGTCGCAATCATCCAGCAGCGTATTTACATCGGCGCCTTTGCGGATGGCAATGGTATACTGGCCGGGTGGCAGCGGATTGCTCAGCACCAGCACTACAGAATCCATATCGAAGCTGCTGTTGCAGCCCGCGCCGCTTGCCCTGACAACAGTGGCAGCGGACGGTGAAATACTAAAATCACTGCCATCTGCGGCCAGTGAACTGCACTTCATCCTTGTCGTTAGCTTAATGGTAATGGTACTGGCATCACAAGAAGCCTGCAGCTGCTGAAGATCGGGCAATTTGGGATCATTGATTACGGCGGTTCCCCCACCAAAAGATAGTTTGTAGCCGCTCTGGTTATCGCTGAAATGGCTGACCAGCAAAAGATAGGTATGACCGTTTTGTAATACCGGCATGCTGCTGAAAGTGTTTACATTGTCTGTGGGCACTGACCCGCATTCAACGTTATTCTTACCCGCAGGAGAAGCGCCCGTAGCGCCATAGCTGCCAGACCAGTTAGCCACCACAAACAGGGCGGTGTTGTTATAAACAGTACTTAGGTCACTGATGCCCGTTATATCATACAGCTGCCAGTCGTAATCATCATTAAGGTCATTGGGTGTAATTAAAAAGCCGAGGGTACCCGTTTGGTAGCAGGTGAAGCGGTACCAGTACGGGTTTTTATCTTCATAGCTGGCATTGGTGGCGTTGCAGCCAGGCACAGAGACGGTGCTGTTGGTACAAAACGGCACGGTGGTTTGCTCAAAAGTATCCTTGGTACACAATGGAAATGCGGTGGCAGGGGTTTGCCCCAGCACTGTGCAGGCTCTTTGCTGTTGGGCAAAAAGTTCGGTCGTCAGCAATAAGGATAATAACAGTACAGCAGCGTTGAAGCGCACAGGCATATGGTATTGACCCTCAAAAATATCGCATCGCTGCAAGCCCCCGTTGAATTTATTGACGGAAGGCCGGTAACAGGGCTGGCTTACATATCGCAAAGACTAAGCGTATCTGTGCCCCGGGTGCTAAACTGCACGCGGTTGACTTTCGTTGCTTTATCAAAGTGAACCACCAGTATACCGTACGCCATCTGGTAAGCCTCCCAGGTATCATCCTTTATCTTTGGATTGCCCAGCAGCTTAAACAGGTTGGCACGTGTTACGCCCAGGATGGGTGTTGTAAACTTTCCCTGGAATTTTTCCCTGATCTCAATATAATCACGGTCTGTGAAGAAATAAATGTCTTTGTCTTTATAAGCAATACTGCCACCGCATTTATCCGTGCTCCCTTCCGCTACAGTGGCGGTAAAGCAGGGTAGTTTCTCTTTGATATCATCAAATCTTGCATTGGGCTTGAGGCCGTTCACCTTGCCATCAAGAATATCAACGGTGATGACGTCACAATGTGATTTTGCCGTGAGCTGTGCCCTGCCCAGCAATGCAGCGGTAGAGAAGAAGAGTAATAATGGTAAGCGTTTCATAGTTTGCATACAAGGTTGATTTAGGCGTTGACTGATAAACGTTACCACCTTACTGCAAAATTCCTGCTAAAAAACAGTTTTACAATAAACCGCTGCAAAAAAGCCAGCTCAATTGGTTAGCGGGCCGCCGGCTGGTATTTTCCGCAGCGTATACTAACGATGCGGTATGGCCGTTACAGTAAGATCAGATAGGAAATATACGCAAGTCAACTTTCCGGATTAATTGCCTGTAACAGTTATAATGTGACACGTTTTTTGTAAATTCATATAACTACTTACCAAACAATACCGCATGAAAGCATTATCGGAAACATGGTTTGCAGATGGCTATATTGATTTTGAATTGAAAAAGTATACCCTCCTCGCCTACCTGCAGGAAGTTAACAAGTACTTCAACCAGAATAAGCTCTACCCCCAGCTCTCAGACCTCATCTTTCATTACAACAACCTGGTGGCTTTTCGGGAAAACAAGAAATTTTTGCAGGAGCATTTTCCCAAGCGACTGAACGGCGTACAGCTGGAAAAATTACAATTGCTCTACCAGCAGATTGTAGAAGACGATGATATGATGAAGGAACTGGAAAGCATCATTAATTATGCGGCCTCAAAAATGAAGGCTGCCATTTCCAATGGTGCAGAATTGTATGAGTTTATTGAACACAAGCTCACTATTTTTCCTATTGGCATTATTCCATTAGAGATCAATGAAGGTTATTTTTTTCTAAATGAAGGCAGCGCCCGCAGCACACGGGTATACCAATACCGCCTGAGTATTTTTGAAAAGCACGATGAAAAATACCGGTCCATAAGAACAGAGTTTATTGCAGACTGGCAACGCAATATGGTGAATACCTATGAGCATATTAAGTCTGAACTCATACGCGGCAAAAAAGATCTGCCCAACCCGGCTGTGTATTCTATTGAAACTCCGTTGAGCTGCCCGGTAGAAGAAACACTGTTGCCGATTGCCAAGCGAAGCCTGGTGAGGTATATCTCTGGCAATGCAGCTTGATAGTTCTCAGTTCTTAGTTCGTAGTTCCCAGTTTTGCGGCCAGGAGGAGCGACTTTCAAAGCAAAAGTTTTTGACTTTTGAATTTTGAATTAGTCACGAAGCAAACGCTTTTTGACTTTTTACTTTTGAATTTTGAATTGTTTGAATTTTTATTTCGCACAGAGCAAGCGGAGCCAACAGAGGGCTAAGAGGGTGCTAAGAGAAAAAGAGAAAAAGAGAAAAAGGGCTGTTGCGCCCGTTGTTTATTTGCGCCCGCCGCGTGAAACCATCCAAGCAAACGCTTTTTTACTTTTGAATTTTGACTTTTGAATTTTTATTTCGCACAGAGCAAGCGGAGCCAATAGAGGGCTAAGAGGGTGCTAAGAGGGTGCTAAGAGAAAAAGAGAAAAAGAGAAAAA
>DATJGC010000669.1:0-2711 GCA_035495345.1 Chitinophagaceae bacterium
CGCCGCGTGAAACAAACGGAGCAAAAGTTTTTTGACTTTTGACTTTTGACTTTTGACTTGTCCTCCAAGCAAAAGCTTTTTGACTTTTGACTTTTGACTTTTGACCTCTCACAGAATCACTTCCAAAATACAACCCTTACCCGGCCGGCTCTTCACAGCAAAAGATCCGTTATAGGCTTCGGTTAGCCTGAGAATGCGCGAAAATCCGTAACCAAAGTTGAGCTTGGCGGGGTCAAAGCCGCAGCCATTGTCTTTTACAATTAGCTTTATCTTACTATCATGCAATTGCAACTGTACATGCGCGTTAGTAGCGGCAGAATGGGCGCGTATGTTTTTTATTTGTAATTGTATAATGCGGTACAATACCAGCTTCTTTTCCTTATCAGTTTTTCTTTCTACCTTCTCATCTGCTTTCAGGTGAAACTTGATCTTGGTGCGTTTGTTCGTGGTTTGTAGGAATTCTTCGACTGAAGGCAGCAGCCCAAAAAAAGGCAGGCTGGCCGGCGTAAGCTGTTTAGAAATGGAACGGATATTTTCTATGGATTGACGTAACAATTTTTGTGCATTGTTCAGCCATTCCATTTTGCCATAATTGTCGGCTTCTCTTTTTACCTGTTCAATATGCAGGTTAATGGTGGCCAGCACCTGGTTGATATTTTCATTGAGCTCATCGCTGATTTCTTTTCGCTCTTCTTCTTCGGCCTTCATAATGGCCTTTGTCACGGCACGTTGCTGCCGGATCTTTTCATCTTCACCTCTTTTTTCAAGGGCCTTTATTTTGGTGAGATCCTGCATGGTGCCCACAATACGGTAGGGTTTGCCCTTTGCATCACGTACCACGTACAGCTTTTCAAGCACCAGTTTATAGCTGCCGTTCTTGCACCTGAAGAGGTATTCTCCCCACCAGGCGCTTTCTTTTCCTTTTAATAATTTTTCCAGTCGCTCAATCACCCTTTTCTTATCGGTTGGATGCAGGTTATCCCGCCACCAGGTAAAATTATCACGCATATCTTCCTTGGTATAGCCAAACAACCGCGAAATGCCTTTATTGTAATAGGTGAGTTTAGACTCCAGGTTATAATCCCAGATGCCTTCATCGGTGGTAAGCGATAGCAATTTGTAACGTTGAAGAGACGCTTCAAACGAGGCAGAAGAAACAGCGGGAACTTCGTGGGTAACATCAAATACCGTTCTCATATAACTACAGGCACCTGCTGAACGCTAAAGCTACGCTGATGCGCAGCAAACATAAAAAGTATTTATACACTATACCAAAACAAAATAAAACTTAACAGTAACGCTGTAAATGCAAATGGGCGCTATGTATAATTCCCAAAGAAAGAACAGCGAACGAATCAACGGAAAATGCATTGCATTGCCCGGCCAGTTGCTCTATATGATTATTTTTGATATCTAAAATAATAGTAACTTAAGCGTTCTTATCGTCCACTCTTCCTGTGCCAAATCATTGCCCTGCGCACCCCCCTCCTCCTTAACACCCGTCTCCATTTTTTATTTATTAAATACTCAGGCATGAAAAGAAGGCTAGGCTACCTGGCATTGGCAGTGCTGTTAAATGTTCCATGTTTAGTACTCAAAGCGCAAGTAAAGGGAGACCCCTCATTGCGCCAGTTACCCTTGCTGCTGCCACAAAAAAAACAGGGTGGCCATATCAGTGCTGCCTTAGAAAATCTTTATGCCCGCAGCCTGAACAGAAGCCAGCCTTCAGGGGGCTTGCCCACCACAGATGGGCTGGAGCAATACATTCAGTTAGTAAACGGTGCCGTGGTGGTAGATATTACGGTGAAGGAAGATCTGCCCGGAGTTACAAAACGGTTGCAAGCGCTGGGCCTGCAGGTAACGGGCAGCTATGGCCGGGTAATTTCAGGTCTTTTGCCTGTCAACGCAATACCCCTGCTGGCTATAATGCCGCAGGTACAGTATGCAAGACCAGCTTATAAGCCAATGCACCAGCGGCAACAGGTGCGGCCTTCTATGCAGCGCTTTACAATTTTGCCTGCGGCGAAGCCGGTGCCTGTTATCAGCCAGGGCGATACGGCCCAGCTTTCTTACCAGGCCAGAAAGAAAATGCACGTAGATGGCAAAGGCGTAAAGTTGGGGATACTGTCAGACAGCTATGATAATCTTGGTACGGCAGCCGATGGAGTGCGCGGAGGTGAGCTGCCGGGGGCGGGCAACCCGTTTAATGATCGTAAGCCGGTGATTGTGCTGCAGGATCTTGACAATGGCACCGGCACCGATGAAGGCCGCGCCATGGCAGAAATTGTACATGATGTGGCGCCCGGCGCCGAAATAGCGTTTCATACGGCATACCTGGGCCAGGCCAATTTTGCACAGGGCATACAACAACTGGCCGACAAGGGTTGCCAGGTAATGGTAGACGATATCTTTTATTACGATGAGCCGTTTTTCCAGGATGGCATCATTGCACAGTCTGTAGACCAGGCAAAAAAACGGGGCGTGAGTTATTTTTCCGCGGCCGGTAACAACTTTAATAACTCTTATGAGAGTGACTACCGTTCTTCTAACGCGCAGTTGCTGGGCGCAGGCAATGGAACAGCACATAACTTTAGTGCCCCCGCGGATCTGCCGCGGTATTACCAGCCCATCTACATCCCCCCGGGCGGATCTTTTATTGCTTCTTTTCAGTGGGATCAGCCCTCTTTTTCTGCCGGCGGCCGCGGGGCTGA
>DATJGC010000670.1:0-12771 GCA_035495345.1 Chitinophagaceae bacterium
GTTGCGCCACCACTTACCTGCAAGGGCGTCCAGATAGGACCAGGCGCCACACCGTTTACGCGAATGCCCTTTGGTGCCAATTGTTTGGAAAGCGATTTCACGTAGTTCATGGTAGCAGCCTTTGTTTGGGCATAATCATATAAATCAGGAGAAGGGTCGTAGGCCTGCTCGGATGCAGTACCTATAATTACTGATCCTGGTTTAAGGTGCGGCATAGCTGCTTTTATGATCCAGAAAGGCGCATAAATGTTTGTCTTCATTGTCCAGTCGAACTGCTCTGTGCTGATATCCATTAAGGATGGATGCGTCTGCTGGCGCGCTGCATTGTTTACAATTATATCTAACCCTCCCAATGCGGCAGCAGCATCATTTACAAGTTTGGTGCAGAATGCTTCATCACGTAAATCGCCGGGGATGGCCACCGCTTTTCTGCCAGCTTCTTTAATGAGTGCTACTACTTCCTGTGCATCTGGTTCCTCGGTCGGAAAGTAATTGATGGCTACATCCGCGCCTTCGCGCGCATAAGCAATGGCTGCCGCACGGCCCATCCCTGAGTCGCCCCCGGTTATCAGTGCCTTTCTTCCTGCCAGTCGGCCACTGCCTTTGTAGCTTTTCTCGCCATGGTCTGGCCGCGGATTCATCTTACTGGCAAGTCCGGGCCATGGTTGGTTCTGTACCTGAAATGGTGGCTTTGGATATTTGTTCAGCGGGTCTTCCAATCCGCCCGCTTGTTGATTGGTAGCATTTGTATCACCGGCATTTTGCCCGGCCATTAACGGTGTAAGGCCAATAGTGGCGATACCGGTACCGATGCCGGCAATGGCGCGGCGACGGTTAATTTTTTTAACGTCATTCATACATATTCGTTTTACTACGTGTACACAAAATGTATTCCTTTGATTCTGTGTATTTATATGTACAAACCTGTTAAGTTAATAAGCAGTAATGATTGCATTCGGTTGAACGATTTGTCATGCACAAGTAGCGCTGTTCAACGAATTACACAATGGATTAAATGGCGGCATCGTTTGACCTGGAAGTTCCGCGCTGCTAAATAAGCAGGGATGACTACTTTTGCGTTACTTATAACGTTATAGGCTAAGCGAAACTAAGGTTGTGCTTATTGCCATTTCAACTGGAGTGTCGTAATCTTTTATCTTTCCTGTTTTATCCTTCTTCTTTTGGGCTGTTTTTTCAAGATGCTGAGATCATCGCCCAGCAGTCCGCCCCAGGGTTTCAATTCGTCTACCCGGTCAAATATCGCCTTTAACACCGCGAGGCCGGGTATCGATAAAAACATACCTGAGAGACCGGCCAATGCGCCGCCAATGAGTACGCCGATAATGCTCACCAATGCATTGATGCGCACTTTTGAACTTACCACATAGGGCATGATAAAATTGTTGTCTATAAACTGTACCACCAGCAAGACCGCACCCACCCACAAGATATCAGAAAGATTGGTGGAAGTAGTGAGCGTTACCGCCATGCAGATAACGGTGGCAATGATCATCCCTATGTATGGAATAAGGTTGAGGACGGCTGAGAGTACCGCCAGGAAAAACGCATACTGAATGCCAATGAGTAAAAATCCACCCGCATTGAGCGCGGTAACAATGGCCATTTCAATGAGCAGCCCCAGCATATATCCCTGCACAATAGTCTTTGATTCTTCCAGCACTTCCTCTACCAGCGGCTGGTGCGCACTGGCAAATACATCCAGCAAAAATTTGTGTATGAGCTTGCGGTAATACAATATGAGAAAACCATAGATGGGTAACAGCACCACCGTAATAAGGGTGTTGGCCAGTCCCATAAAAAAGATGCCGAGACCGCCGCCGCCAGACTGCGTGATATTATTGGTGGCGGAGGAAACGGCGGAGCGCTGCTCACGCCGGCTGATATTCATTTCTTTGCTGATCCACTTTTCTACGGTCTGCAGGTGCTGGTTAAATTTTTGTTTGATGGATGGCAGGTCATCCATAAAATGCGCTACCTGTGATGAAAGAAAATACAAGACGCCGCCAACCACCAATAATGCAGTCAGCAAAGAAAGTATCATGGCCAGTACGCTGGGTACACCGCGTTTGTTTAACCAATTTACTGCGGGAAGCAGCAACATGGACAGCACAATGGCAAAACAGATAGGCATTAATATATCTGCGCCCAGGTAGGTGAGGGTGGCAATCAGCGCCAGCGATATTAAGTTAAAGCTCAGCTTTGCATAAAAGGGTAAACTTGTTTTGTTCATGCGCTTGGTTTAAACTGTATAGTCCAACAAGATACCATTTCCCGGGTACTTCAGCGCTGCAGCTTCTTTATTTAATATTTTCAGCGGGCTCGCCAGTGATGACTGAAAACCTTGCCCCGGATATAGATAGAAGCTCTACTTTTGAAACAGGAATAAGGCTGTGGTGTTGGGCACAAACCATCAATACTTTTGCCATGAACGGTTATCTTGAAACGGGACTATCCCTGGTCTTTATCTTTTTTATCTTTAGCATCATTGCCTACATCTTGCAGGAAATGCTGGCGATAAACCTGCAATACCGGGGGCGATTGCTTTGGCGCTCACTATCGCAGTTACTGGATGGTATTTCGGTTGAGGGGCGGGGGCTTGGCAGAAAAGAAACAATTTCTCCCTTACAGAAGAATACGGCGGCCTTATTCAATCATCCACAGGTGAAGACCCTGCGCAAACAATTGGATAGGTTGCCTTCTTACATTCCTTCGGGCAATTTTGCCCTGGCGGTGATGGACCTGGTAGCTAAACAGCTGCCGGCAGATAAGAGAACGTCTAATCTCTTTAAAGATATACAGCTTGCCTTACAACAGCTGCCAGCAGATAAGGAAGCCATCTATGTTGTACTGGAGAACCTGGTGGCTACTTCTGTTGATGCCAGGGACCTGCAACAAAAAATAGAAGACTGGTTTAATGATTACATGACAAGGGTGACGGGCTGGTACAAGTCCAATACGGTGATTACCCTGCGGATCATTGCAGTGGGTCTTACGTTGTTTTTCAACATCAATGTCATTAGCCTGAGTAAGGAGATTTTTCGCAATGCGCAATTACGCAGCAGCCTTAGCAACGCAGCCATGAATGTTGCCGCTAACCGGCAGCTCATGCAAACCTATCTTAATAATAATCGCAGCGCTTACCTTGATTCTGTTGATGCCGCTTACCAGCAGCGATTGCAGCATGCACGCACCCGGCAAGACAGCCTGCAAGTACAGGAGCAGCGGTCGGTTGCAGTGGCCGCAGCATTGGAAAATTATAACCGGCAGGCGCTGGCCAGTGCTGATACGGTCTACCAGCAAATTGCCGCCACACAGTTGCCCATGGGTTGGAGCGCTGATGCATGGAACAAGCTATTGCTGGGAGAGCAGGGTACATCCGATGTAGTAGAGACCATCGTTCGTATTTTCTGGGCCTTGCTGGGCTGGGCCATTGCAGCGGGTTGCATTTCAATGGGAGCGCCCTTTTGGTTTGATGTAATGCTAAAACTGGTGAATGTAAGAAGGGCGGGCCTGGTGCCGGATGGCACTGCGAAAAAATAATTTATTGCAGTAGCAGAGAAACAATCATAGACGATGTTGCTATGACAAATGATTTCGCAACATTCTTATTTGTCCGCGGTGGTTTACTTCATGCGTTAGCACGTAAAACCATTTGAAATAGTTATTGATTCTGTTGGGTCCATAACTGGTTTCTTCTTCCAGCCATTCATCGTTCCGCAATGCCAGCTCCTGCAAAGTAATCTCTCTTATCTTCTGTAACCTGTCGAGGTAGAAGCTGAGCGGATTACCTTTAATGCTTTGCCTTGCTTTATCACCCAATGCAAGGGCATTGCCCCATTTGGCATTTTCTTCCTCGGTTAACGCCCGCTTATAAAAAGTGGAGGCCTGGTACCCCATTTCCGCTGCTGCAATGTGCAAAAGCAATGCACCGATTGAATTGGATTGCGGGTGCTCCAGGTGGTCGAGCTGCGCTATGGTTAACCCTTCTACTGCGGCAAGGGTGCTTTGCCTGGCATAGTGCAGCATTGATACCAGTCTTCCTACCTGTGCTGTATAACCGCTGTTGGTGGTGACAAGAAAATCTGATACTTGGGACATACTTTTTTTTAGCCGCAAAGTTACACGTAAGCTATGTTTTGCCACAAGCCAAATGATCAAAACAATTTTCCTGTTTTGTTGTTCCTCCTATTTCACCCAGCTATAAACAATATAGCTTTTGCTATTTGCTAGTTCTTATATGTTGTGGTAGCAGGATGAAAATTTTTCCATGAATGCCAGAACTCCTGGTAAGATTGCACCGTAGCAAGCCGGTTCCCTTTCAACGCACCTTCAATGCAAAGACCGTTCATGTCCCAAACAGAACCGGTTTCTGTATCGTTTAATTGTTGCATTGCGTCGTTCCTGGTAAAGTGAAGCGATTGACCGTTTACCTGCCGGTTCCATACATGAAAAGACGCATTGTCATTTTCCAGGACTATTACGATGGGCATCCCCGGAATAGAATCTTGCAGCAGCTGTTGTTTCACCAGCATATTCCAATCGTACGCTCTTGCATAACCCTTGTGCACCACACCTACCACCCATGATTTAAACTGCCATGATGCAGAGTCTCTTTTTTCGAGCGAGCCTTTGATGGTGCCCTTATTGTAATTATCCAAACCTTTGTACTGTTTTGTAAAACTACTGTCTGGCTGCAGCACGGTGGAATTTGGATGCAAACGAAGCCAGGCGGCAAGTGTCATTTGTGCAGAAGGTATTTCCGGTAATGCCTTGCCTTTTAGCGGGCCTGCCACTGCAATACCCGTTGCCTGTTGCCACCAGCTTTTAGTACTGGCATCTTCAAACATGGCATTGAAATGATCCATGCCTACCAGCCTGAAGGTTTCCGGTTTGCCGTCTACCGTAGGACTGTACACGCGGCCCGTTCTGCACACAGTGCAATATGTTACAATGGCGGGGGTATGGCCAATGCTGTCTCTTACCTGGTGATGATACCCGATGATCTGTATGGGGAAGGCCTTCGCTTCTCCGTCTGCTGCCACACCAATGACCAGCACAGTGTCTGCGCCTGAAGATTGGATAGCAGCATAGCTTTTATGTTTGGGCTGGTAGAACATCTTGTCTGCCTCAAACCGAAAATTGAACAGGTAGAACACGGTAGCATATAGCACTAATACAACTGCAAGCAGTATCTTCTTCCATTTTGTTCTTTGCCTGAATACCGCTATTACCGGCAAGGCCAGCAGCAATATGAGCAGTACTCTTATCCATGTAATATTCCTGCCCAGCCAATAGGCAATATCGATGCTGTTGCTTTGCTGGCTGCCGGGGAAGGGCATGATAAAATATACGCGAAGTATTTCCGCAGCAAACAATAGTAAAAGGCCAGCAACTAACACAAAGCGTTTCATAATTTTTCTTTTATCCGCCCGGCAAATCTGCCGGGCGGTGATCAGGTATTTTATTGTTCCGTAACGGGTAAAGGGAACTTATCCCATACATCATCTCCCTGCCGGTCTATTGGCAACTGGTTAAGCAAATTGTACCTGCGCATATCTACCCAGCGATGGCCTTCATAAAAAAGTGAGTACCGCCGTTGTTGCAACATTTCTGTCAGCAACGCCGCCTGCGTTTGTGCACCACTATAAGCGGGCAGGTTATGACCGGTTCTGATGGCATTGATTGCTTTCAGTGCTTCCGTGAAATTATTCTTCTGAATATTGGCCTCTGCGTAAATTAATATCAATTCTTCATTCCTTATAATCGGTATCGGGCCGGTGCTGGAGCTGTACACCCACACATCGCGGTTAGAAGAAAGTCCGCTAAGCGAGGCAGTACTGCTGCGCAGTGTGGCTTTGCTGATGCGGTCGTCTCCGGGTTCAATCTCCGCGGCAAAGGAAGGATGCGCAACCCTAATTTCACCAGTTTGGTTTTGCGGAATAAACATACCATTCAATTGATCGCCTGAGCCAGTGGCAAACACATGGTTAACGCCCAGGTAAAAGCTTTTATCCAGTCCAAAAAAGGAGGCATTCAGGGCAGTGAGCGCTGCATCCCAGTTCTTCTGGTAAACAGCCACTCTTGCAGCCAGTGCACGGTTTACTTTTACAAGGCCCGCAGCATCGTTCAATCCACTAAAACCCGCCAGTGGAAAGACAACGCTTGCACCCCCAAGATCTGTGTTGCCTTCATCCAGGAGGGAAGCAATAGCGGCCAATGCATTCGGGTAGTTTACAAACGCGCCGAGATTGTCTGGATTGCTAACGTCTATCCTTATCCCATTTGTATAGGTGAGCTGCAGGTTCAGCAGCAACTCGTAGGCTTTAATGGTTTTGGCAAAACCCTTATACCCGTTCTTTTGCGCGCTGCTGATGGCTGTTGAATTGTCTGCCGCCTGAATCAGCACATTGCAGTTCTTCACCACGCGGTACCTGGCCGCCCATGGTTGTGTGATGTAGAAGTTACTGCTGCTCAGTGTGCCGTTGTTAGCGCCCAACAGATCAGTGACGTACCTTGGTTCAGAACCTGAAAAGCGGTAGCCTTCCCGCCCAATGGTACCCACATCGTCCAGGTACATATTGATCACGTTGCGCATGCCTGATTCTGTACCGCTCACCAGGTTGTTGAGTTCATCCTTTGTGGCGTTTTTAAGAAAGTCTTCTACGGTTGGACTATTAAGATTGCCATAATCCTTTTTGCAGGAGGCCAGCAAGAACAAGGCGGCCGTCAGCATCAACAGGTAGTGAAAACAATTATTTTTCATCAGTTATAATATTAAAGAAGGTGTCAAATAATGTATGTAATTAAAAATCTATGGTGATATGGAAGTCGGCGCGTTTGGTGGCAGGGTAGGGATCCACATCCACCCCAGTAGAAAAGCCGGTACCAAAGTTGGACACTTCGGGGTCATAAGACTTATACTTTGTGATGGTAAGGTAATTGTTCAGCGAAATGCCTGCGCGGATGGCGCGGATGCCTTTCACCGGCAGCTTTGTAAACGAATAATACAAACCAATTTCACGGAGACGGAGGTAGCCACTGTTTTGTACAAATTCTTCTGCCGTGCTGCCCACTTTGGTAATGCGGTATACCCCGTCTGGCAGCCCTGCCTTATTGGTTACTTTATCAAAGTCTGCACTGGTGCCACCAAAATCATTCTGCAGGGTGGTAAGGTTAACATTTTGCCCGCCGGCTTTTAAATGCAGCAGGAACCGCAGACTTAGCCTGTTCATTACCGTTAGTTCATTATAGGTGCTCATTTGAAAGCGCGGCTCTGCATCACCCAGTTTGCCCACGCCCTGGCCATTCAGTCCTAAGAGCTGCGTGGCAGACTGGCCCTCCTGTATCTGGAAGGAGCCGAGCACATAGCCAAAAGAACCCTGTGGTATGGAAGGAATGGTAAGTTTTGTCACCAGTGAACGGTTCAGCCAAAAGTTAACAGAGGTGTTCCAGCTGATAAACTTTGTGGAGAGCGGTTTTGCATTCAAGCCCAGCTCTACGCCGCGGTTGCGCAGGTTGCCGGCATTCACCCATTTACTGGTAAAGCCAGAAGAGGAAGGCAGATTGCTTTGCATGAGAAAATCATACACATTCTTGTTGTAGAAAGTAAGCTGGAAGGCGGCACGACCGTTCAGGATACTAAAATCGATGCCTGCTTCAAACTCTGTTTGTCGCTCAGGTTTAATGGTTGCCTGCCCTTCCTGTATGCCAATGATAACGCCGGGGCTGCCTGCTATATTAGACACTACCAGCGGTGTAAATTTGCTGCCGTAAGCCGGCACATTATTCGCCTGGCCGTAAGCGGCACGTAATTTAAGGTCATCAAAAAAACCTTCTTTTACTACGCCCATGCGTGTAAGGTTCCAGGATAGGCCGGCCTTGGGGTAAACATAGTATTTACCCGGGTCTCCGTTATTAGAAGATTGATCAAAGCGGGCGCCGGCGGTTAGGAATATGGCATCCGCAATGCTGGCTTCTTCCTGTATAAAAACACCATTGTTCTGGTATTTGGATCTGAACTGGGTTGGACTCAGCGCACCAGCCTGGTCTACATTCGACTGGCCGGAGATGACCTGTGTGGCCACATTGAGCAGGTTGTTATAAGTACCAGATTCTTGTGTAAGGCCGGCAGAACTTGTTAACGATAATTTGTCTGATGCAGTAAACACATTCACCAGAGAAAGAATATAGTTGGTGCTCAGGTTTTTGGTGAAGCCCTGTATGGAAGTGCCTTTTGCCACCGACTGAAATTGCAGGTTACCCGGGAACAGGGCCTGGGTTTCAAAATTGTAGAAATCAAATCCGCCCCTGCCAATAAAGCGGGTGCTGCTGCGGCTGCTCTTCTGCAATATTGCATCCAGCTGAAGCCCGGTGATGAAGCGGTTTACCTGTTCGTTGTTTCTCATCAACGCAATTGTTTGCAATGGGTTGGAGGCAGCAAAAGGATTGTTGGGGTAGTTACCCGCAGCATCCGGGTGCAGCTCGGCAAACTGGGGGGTAGAAGAGAGGGCAATACCCAGGGTAACGCCGGCATTATCATTGCCTGAAAGGCCGCGGTCTGCAGAAGAGTTGATGTAGTTGGTGCTAACACCAATTTTTATGTTATCATTAATGCGATGATCCATGTTGAGGCGGAGACTGCTGTTGCGGTAACCGGTATTTTTTACAATGCCACCCTCGTCTTTCTGTGCAGCAGAGAAGTAAAAACCAGTTTTCTCATTACCCCCGCTCATGCTGAGAACCGTGTTCCTGGTAAAGCCCGTGTTGCCGTAGATTTCTTTTTCATAATTGTACAATTTGCCGGCGTTTTGGGCGGCGGTAAATTGTTGGGCCAGTGCAACACCGGTGGCGCTATCGCGCGAAAGGCTGGCCGCTGTTTGTGCCGTGAACTGGCGTACGCCCAGCAGTTTTCTTACTTTGATAAAACCCAAATCCTGCGATACGCTGATCTGCGTTTTACCTGCCTTTCCTTTTTTTGTGCTGATGATAATTACCCCGGCGGCGGCCTTTGAGCCATAAATAGCAGCAGCGGAAGCGCCTTTCAGAATTTCTATGTTTTCAATGTCTTCTGAACGTATGTCTGCTATACGACTGGATGGATTGTCCTGCGAAGAAGTGGCCGCACCGCCCGCGGTAGACGAGGTAATCGTATTCAGACCGGCAGAGGTGGAAGAATTGTCTACAAACACGCCATCAATAACATACAACGGCTGGGTATTGCCGTAAACAGACGTTACGCCCCTCAATTTAATGGAAAGGCCGCCACCGGGTGCGCCGGTATTGGCGTTGATATACGCACCGGGAATTTTGCCATTGAGCGCAGCATCAAAGGTTTGTGCAGGAGCTATGCCGGTAAGTTCTTTGGAAGAAATGGTAGCCACCGCATTGGCCAGGTTTCTTCTTTTTACCGAAGTGGCCAGACCGGTAACTACTACTTCATCCAGCCTTGCAACGTCTTCCTGTAATTGTATAGTCAAATCACCGCTGGCAGCGCTAAGGGGTATGGTTTGGGTGGCAAAGCCAATAGAGCTGATGGTAAGGCTGCTGTTTTCAGGAACGCTGATAGTAAATTTTCCGGCAGCATCTGTAACCGCCGACGGGCCATTTTTGTTAGAGGCAATGGTGACGCCAGGAAGCGGGTTGTTTTTCTTGTCTGTAACGCGTCCGGTGACAGTGCGGGTTTGCGCAATGAGTAGGGCGGGCAGCAGTGTCATTATTAGGAGCCATGCTAGCCCTGTTGACAATTTTTTCATTTGGTGCATTCTAGTGCTCGGTTAAGTAATTGGTTAAACGATGTGGATTTGCTATTTTCTATACAGGCTGTTGTTCTGAAAAAACGTGGTTGCCATAGCCATGTGCTGCTACCTGTTTAGCGCGTGGCGGGTAAGTAGAGAGATCTTCTGGCGTGGTAGCCGCCAGTCCGTCTACGTATCGGTTGAACATGCAAAATGCTGCAGCAATCAGTACAGTGTCGTGAATGTCTTTGTCTGTAGCGCCGGCTGCTTTTGCAGTATCTACCTGTTGCTGTTGTACGTGTTTACCGCCTTTTTGCACGCTGGCTGCAATAGAAAGGAGAGCTTTCAGCTTTGCAGAAACTGCGGCGTTGGCGTAGTCTGTCTTTACCTGTTCTACCAGTTCTTCTCTGCCGTTGAGGTAGCAGGCGGCAATAGCACCGTGCGATTGATGGCAGTAAAAGCAGTTGTTCAGGTAAGAGACGTGCGTGGCAATCAATTCACGCTCTGCCATGGTAAGACCTTCATTGCTGCGCAAGAGTAAATTGGTTAACAGGCCCATGGGCGCGGCCGTGGCCGGACTAAAAGCCAGCAGTGCGCGTATGCCCCGAAGGTGCTCATCTACTTGTATAAACGGCATTTGTTTGGGTTTAAAGATGATTGAATAAGGTGATCATGCCTATCAGTTAAGCGCTCCTATAACTTTAGCGATGAGGGTTACTGGCAGCATAGCCCTCGGCCGCACGCATAGGAGCGCGTTGTATATACAGTTGTCTGTCTTGCGGAGCCCATGTATGCAAACCGTCTACATACCTGTTGAACATACAGAAGGCAGCCGCTATCAGTACTGTGTCATGTATTTCTTTATCAGTGGCGCCCAGCTGCTTTGCGTTGTCTACCTGGGTGGCGGTTACTGCTTTGCCGCCTTGTTGTACGCTGGCTGCAATGGCCAGCAATGATTGTAGTTTTGGGGAGATGCCTGCCGATGCAGGATCCAGCTTACCGGCGTCTATTGCTTCCATACTGCATTGCAGGTAGTGTTGTGCCATGGCACCATGGACCTGCGCACAAAAGAAGCAATCGTTCAGGGAAGAAACATAGGTGGCAATTAGTTCACGTTCACCACGTGACAAAGAATTATCCTGACTGTGCAGCAGCAATTCAGCCAGTTCATTTAACGGCGCTGCGGTGTCTGGACTGTAGGCCATCAGTCCACGTATGCCCGGCAGATCATTGCCAAGATCAATCAATGCCATTGTTATGTGTTTTATTGTGTTCAGGAAAATGGTATCCATTCTTCATTCTTTCTCCCATTGCTGCGTACACGGCGGGGTCGGTGGGGGTAAGACTAGCCAGTCCGTCTACATACCTGTTAAACATGCAGAAAGTAGCAGCAATCAATACCGTGTCATGTATCTCCCGGTCGGTAGCACCAAGGTTTCTTGCAGCGGCAATATCTTCCGGCTTTACTTCTTTGCCCAGTACCTGTACCTTGCCGGCAATCTGCAGCAGGCACCTTAGTTTTTCGCTCACGGGCGCACTTGCCAGATCATGGAGTACTTCGTCTACCAGGTCTTTTTCAGTGCCGTACAAACAGCGTGCAGCGGCTGCATGGCTGCTGCCGCAAAAAATGCATTTATTACGGTGAGACACATACGCCGCAATGAGTTCACGATCCGCAGGATTTAACGGTGATTCTCCGCGCAGCAACACCTGCGCGAGTTCATACAGTGGCTTGCCCGTAGCTGGCCTGAACAGCACAAGGCTTCGTATGCCGGGTATGCCTTCTTCAACATTGATGTATGCCATAGACTGTGTTTAAAAAGTTTTCAATGCCTGTTATGATTGTTTATGCCATGAGCTGGCAAACAGGGCCTATTCATTTTTTACATTTTCTTTGAGCAGATCCTGTATAGTCAATTCACTGATTTCTACCGGCTCTTCTCCGATGGGGTCTTTGGAAAAAAATGTAACTACTGCACCGAGTACAAAAACCAGCGAGAAAACAAAAAGCGCGTTGCTGTAACCGCCGAGTTCTGTTACCAACACGCCTACAAACAACACAGCCGTGGCGGTAAAAATTCTGCCAATATTAAAGCAGAAGCCTGTGGCCATGCCCCGTACATGCACCGGAAATAAATGCGGTATATACACAGACAGAGCGCCCTGGCTTACACCAAAAAAAAGTGCAAGGACCAGTATTTCTGCATAAACCACTGGCGATAAAACACTATTGATTTTAAACAACACGAAAGACATGCTGGCACAAACAGCAAAACAAAGCAGCATGAGTTTGCGTGCACCAAATGCATTGATCAGCCATCCTGATAAAAAACCGCCCAATAAGCCACCCGCACCCATCATCATCATGCTGATGCCACGTGGTTTCTGTGCATCTCCGGTGCTCACTAATTGTTGAATCCAGGTGGGCAGCCATGAAAAGATGGCCCAGAGTCCAATGAGCATGGTGCCAAAGATGAGCGCACCGGTAAAAAGATCCAGTCGGTAAACGCTTGAAAAGATGCTGTCTCCAGCCGTAGCCTCTTTGTTTGCATTAGCGCGGTTGTCTGTCCACTTGCCAGACTCTTTTAGTAACCATACTGAGCAGAGCGCCAGTATTAGCGGACAAGCGCCTATTACAAATGCTTGTCGCCACGAGGAAACCAGGTAATCGATGAGTCCTGCTGAGAAAATGCCTACCGGCATGGCGATGGACAAAAACCCCATAAAAATGGCCCTTGTCTTTTCAGGCCATTCCTCCATCATAATGGTGGTGGTGGCCACCAGCACCGCGCCGAGTCCGCAACCGGTCAAAAACCTGCAGGCGACAATGGCCTGCCAGTACTGCATATACCCAGTTAACAAAGTGAAGAGACCAAGGCAACCCATGGCGAGTATCAGCGATTTCTTTCTGCCGGCCTTATCGCATACAATGCCAGCAATAAAACCACCTACTGCGCCACCAAGGATAAATGTAGCGTTGATATATGCACTGATGGTATTTAGTTCTTCCGGGTTT
>DATJGC010000671.1:0-5320 GCA_035495345.1 Chitinophagaceae bacterium
ATTCATTATTAAAGAAATAATCCAGCAAGACTTTTTTTCCCTTGCCCGTATTGAGCGTGGGGAGCATTTCCATTTCATTACTGGCAAGTATAAACGCACCTACGCCTTTTGGATCATTTACGATTACGGGTTCGCTCATGTAATAAGCAAAGCTGCCATCACGATAGGGCTTGCCACCCAGGCCTGATACTTTCACCGTGCCATAGAGATTGGTTTGCCCGCTGTCTACTTTTATGAATTGCTGCACTATGCCCTTATACCCCTTTGCCGCCACCGGCAGATGTGCTGAGGATATATAGCCCAGCCTCACAGCCTTTGCCACCGTAAATACAAACATAGCGGCGGCAGAAGCTTCAAAGTAATTGCCCTTTTCTTTGGGCATGTCAATAATATCATACCAGAGGCCGCTGTTTTTATCCTGTACTTTTTCGATGGCTGTTACAAAGCGGTTCAATATGGCCAGCAAGTCCTTTCTTTTTGGATGATTGGGCGGAAACCAATCCAGCACGTCTACCAGCGCAACGCCATACCAACCCATGGCGCGGGCCCATACGTGCGGCGACAATCCTGTTTGCTTATTGGCCCATGGTTGTTGCCTGCTTTCATCCCAGGCATGGTATAATAAACCGGTGTTGGCATTGCGCGCATGTTGCTCCATCCATATAAACTGATTAGCAATATCATTAAAGCTGCTGTCTTCATGGGCCATTTGCGCATATTCTGCATAAAAGGGTTCTCCCATATACAGTCCATCGAGCCACATCTGGTAAGGATAGATCTTTTTATGCCAGAAGCCGCCTTCACGGGTTCTTGGGTGCGTGCGCAATTGATCACGCAGGAGATTGGCGGCTTTAAGGTATTTCTCTTTGCCGGTTACTTTGTATAAGAGCAGTGCCAGTTTGCCGTTGTTGATATGATCAATATTATAATCCGCCGCTTTATAATCTTTGATGCTGCCATCTTCCTGTATAAATACATCCATCATCTGCTGAATGTAATTAAAATACCTGCCGTTGCCCGTATGCTGCCAGATGCCTTCAAATCCTTTTAGCACCACACCCATATCATAACTCCAGCGCGCCGGTCCACCCCCCAGTGCAAATGAATCTTTCCAGGTATTCATTACGGTAGCGGCCATTCTTTCACTTAATGGCTGTGCCTGCGCCAGCGCAAGCATACCCATAAATACGATGCTGGTAAATAATTTCATGTTCTTGTTTCCGTTAATGCGTATTTACTTCATTGATCCTTTTGCTTCATCTATGCTCACGGCATTGGCAGCTGCGCCAAGGGTTGTTTGTACTTTTTCTTTGGCCGAAGCTGTCTGCGTATGGGCAATGGCAATTTTCTTTACCCGCTCACCACTGGCCCTTAACAACAAGGCGGCCCCAGCGGGGAAGCGGATATTATCAAAAACGATATTATCGCTCTGTAATACATCTATAACAGGATTATCATCGGCAGGCAACAGCTGAATGTTTTTGAGCGTAAGCTGGCTGGCTTCCTGCAGGTCTATACCGCGGGTGGTCTTCAGTACCATGTCTTGCATTATGATATCCGTTACATGCATCTCTGGCAGGCCACGCACAAAGATGGCCTTGCTGGCGCCGTTGCAATTGATATTGCGGATCCTGAAATTTCTGAATACGGGTGTGGTTTCATCTACCGGTTTGGTTTCTACCACGGGCAGCTCGCGCTTCTCTCCTGCCAGGGGCACAGGATCCTTGGCCATATAGTACATATCAAACAAAATGGCCTCACCGGCGATATCCTTCATATTGATATTGCGGATAAAAATTTTTTCCACCACGCCACCACGTCCGCGGGTGGTTTTAAAACGAAGGCCGATATCTGTACCAATGAATGAACAATCGTTTACAAAAATATTCCTGGCGCCACCGCTCATCTCGCTGCCAATGACAAAACCGCCATGCGCATGGTAAACAATGCAATTACGGATGATGACATTTTCGGTGGGCCGGTTGCGTTTTCTTCCTTCGGCATCCCTGCCGGATTTTATACAGATGCCATCATCGCCCACATCAAAAGTATTTTTCTCAAGCAATACATTTTTGCACGATTCAATATCAATGCCATCGCCGTTTTGGGCATACCATGGGTTTTTGACGTACACATTGCGTACGGTAAGATCTTCACAAAGCAGCGGGTGCAGGCACCAGGCGGGTGAGTTCTGGAAGCTGATGCCCTGCAACAGTATTCTTTTACAGTTTGTAAGCACCAGCAGGTTGGGCCGCAGAAAATCTTTGATGTCTTCAAAATCAGCGGCGGTTTTACCTTCCTTTAATACACCTGCATCTTTGGTCTGAAATCCTTTGAAAGACTTCTGCGTTGGATACCATGTTTTTTGATCTTCACTCAACACACCGCCCGAAGCAATGAGTTTTGTCCATTGTGTGGCGGTTAGTTTTTCCTTTTTCACGGCACGCCATGCGTCGCCGCCGCCGTCTATGATACCTTCACCGGTAATGGCAATATTGCTGGCATTTTCTGCAGAGATAGGTGACTGGTTACGCACGGCAGGCAAGCCTTCCCAGTTGCCGCTTACCAGCGGGTATTGATTAAAGTCTGTGGTAAACTGTAACAGCGCGTTAGCCGCCAGGCAGAGGTTTACATTGCTTTTTAATACCAGCGGGCCGGTTAGCCAGGCACCAGCCGGTACCAGCACTACGCCACCGCCTTTTGCAGCGCAGGCATTGATAGCAGCCGTAATGCTTTTTGTATTGAGGGTAATGCCGTTGCCAACAGCACCGTACTGCAATATGTTAAAGCTGTCTTTTTTAAATTGTGTGGGTTGAATAACGGGTAAAGACTGTGCACGAACCATGTTGTGCAAAGCAAGGAAGGCAATAACCTGTAAAAGCAAGAGAAGCAATCGTTTCATGCAGCGGTTTCAAAAAATAAATATCCGTTCTTTTCAGTCAAAAACCTAGGTAAGCAGTGACGCGGCAGGGGCTTTTTTTTACGCAATCGTTCCCGGTAACGTTGTCTATTTTTATTACTTTTGAAAAAACCGGTTTTCCCCCGCAACGCAAGCAATACATTTGCATAACAACGTGTACTACCAGCAGCAAAGGAGGCAAACAACAGTACTGGCAGATGATGGCGTTCCCTTTAAGAAAAGAATGTCTGTATGAGATTTGAAGCCGTTACCATTAAGGATATTGCCAGGGCATTGGGGCTTTCTACCTCCACGGTGAGCCGCGCATTGCGCGATAGCTACGAGATTAGCCCCGAAACAAAACAAATGGTGCTTGAATATGCACGGCAGATCAATTACCGTCCAAACCCCATTGCGCTTAGCCTGAAAGAAAGAAGAAGTCGATCGATAGGCGTTATCATCAGCGAAATCGCGAACAGCCTTTTCTCCCAAATCATCAGCGGCATTGAATCTGTAGCATACAGTAAGGGTTACAATGTGATTATTTCGCAATCACGTGAAAGCTATGAGCGCGAAGTGATCAACGTGGATTTCCTGGCCTCCCGCTCTGTAGACGGTTTCCTGCTATCTGTTTCAACAGAAACAAAAGACTTTACCCATATAACAGATTTGTTCGACCGTGGCCTGCCTATTGTGTTTGTAGACCGGGTGGTTGAATCTATAGACACGCACAAGGTAATTGCCGATAACTTCAAAGGCGCCTATGATGCTACCACCCACCTTATAAAGAATGGCTACCGGCGCATTGCCCATCTTGCCAATTCAGAATATCTCTCCATTACAAAAGAACGCGTAGCGGGGTACCTGAAGGCACTGGAAGATGCTGGCATGCTACTAAACGAAGGCTACCTGCAGTATTGCCTGCACGGGGGTATGCTGTATGATGAGGTAGACCGGGCCATGACAAGCTTTATGGAGTTAAAACAGGCCCCGGATGCTGTTTTTGCGTCGGCCGACAAACTAACGACCAGCTGTATGCGCTATTGCCGCGCCAAGGGCATTGAAATACCTGATCACCTGGCGGTGGTAGGTTTTAGCAACCTGGATCTTACAGAATTGCTTTCTCCCTCGCTCTCTGTTGTACGACAACCAGCTTTTGAAATGGGCGAAGTTGCAGCGGAACTTTTAATAAAAATGATAGAGAGTAAACGCCCGGTTACTGATTTTGAAACAAGGGTGCTACCCGCTGAACTGTTTATCCGTGATTCTTCCGGTAAGAAAAAAAGAAAGTAAACCCCCTGCCTTTTATATGGGTACTACCCTTTTTTCTTCATTGCTGCGGTAAGCCGTTTCAATGACCCTGATAATATTTAGTCCTTCTGTGGCGGTTACGGGTAAGGGCGCTCCTTCACGAATGGCTTTGTACAACTGATCATAGAAGTCCCCGTAATTACCTTTTACGGAAGGCAGGTATTCACGAATAACCTGGCCGTCTTTCTCCGTGTGCAGCAAACCTTTCTCACTATCCGGTTCCACGCCCCAGTTAGGGCCTCCGGGTTTTACATGGGCCTGCAGCATGGTTTCCTGTACATCTGTTCTTGCTTTTATAAACGAACCCTTTGTGCCATGAAAAGCATAAGATGGAAGCGCCTCACGCACCATGTAAGAAGATTTTACGCGTACGCGCATGCCGGGGTAATAAAGGAGCAACTCCATGTAATCATCTACCCTGGAGAGTTTACGCATAATGGCAATATCTGCAAAGACCGCCTGGGGCATACCAAAGAATTGAAGTACCTGGTCTATGAGATGAGAACCCAGATCATATAGTAAACCGGTGCCCGGCCCCGGAATTTCCTTGTGCAGTTTTGGCCCCGGTTCTTCCTTGTACCTATCATAATGAATTTCGGCTTCCACTATCTGCCCTAAGAGGCCTGCATCCACTACCTGCTTTACCGTGCGGTAGTCGCTATCAAAACGGCGGTTCTGGTACACCGTTAGGCAAAGCTTTTTTTCTGCCGCCAGCGCAATCAATTCTTCTCCCTGCGCCACGGTCACCGTAAACGGTTTTTCTACCACCACGTGTTTTCCCGCCAGCAGGGCCTGCCGGGTATAATCGTAATGCGTTGCATTGGGTGTATTCACCACTACCAATTCTATGCTATCATCTTGCAGAATGTCTTCTAAAGAACGTACGGTTTGTACGGTAGGATATGTTTCGCGGGCCAGGTTCTTGGTACGTTCCCAAACAACATACAGATCAAAGCCTGGATTGATAGCAAGAAAAGGCGCATGAAAAACCCAGCCGCTCATACCAAAAGAGCAAAGGGCCGTTTTGATGGGTGTAACAGTAGTTGACATATGTAAAAGTAAAGGAGGTGGATGACATTTCAAACGCGGTGCGCAAGACTGTCGTCTGTA
>DATJGC010000672.1:0-2556 GCA_035495345.1 Chitinophagaceae bacterium
TTTACCGTGCTGAAAGAATACAGCACCATTGCCTATTGTACTTCCAAACCGGGGGCCACCCAGGGGCTTGCTTATGATTATATACCCGGCAGGTACGAGGCCTGTATACCAATGCGGCCCGGTCAAAAATCATGGGCCACTAAATAACCATCATGGGAGATCCTACGCAGGTAAATATCAACAATAAGGGTATTGCAGCCAATACTTATGACGCCATTGTGGTTGGCAGCGGCATCAGCGGCGGCTGGGCAGCAAAAGAACTGTGTGAAAAAGGATTAAAGACTTTGTTGCTAGAACGCGGCAGAAATGTAGAGCATATCAAAGACTACCCTACTGCGTCTATGCATCCCTGGGAGTTTGCACACCGCCTTGAAATAACGGAGAAAGATCGCGAAGAGAATCCGGTGCAATGCCAGGCCTATGATGAAGGCAGCAAGCATTTTTATGTAAATGATCGTGACCACCCGTACATACAATCAGATCCTTTTAACTGGATCAGGGGCTACCAGGTGGGTGGCCGCTCACTGGTTTGGGGGCGCCAAACCTATCGCCTGAGTGATCTTGATTTTGAAGCCAATGCCAAAGATGGTTTTGGTACAGACTGGCCGATTCGCTACAAAGACATCGCGCCCTGGTATGATCATGTAGAAAACTTTGTGGGCATCAGCGGCCAGGCAGAAGGCATACCGCATTTGCCCGACAGCATTTTTCTGCCCCCCATGGAGATGAACTGCGTGGAAAAACATTTTAAAGAACAGGTAGCCAAAAAATACAAAGACAGGAGCGTTATTCATGGCCGCGTGGCCAATCTTTCTCGCGGATGGAATGGCCGCGGCCCCTGCCAGTACCGTAACCTGTGCGACCGTGGCTGTCCGTTTGGTGGCTACTTTAGCAGTAACGCTGCTACCCTGCCCGTGGCTGCAGCTACCGGTAACCTCACCCTGCGGCCCCATTCAATTGTATACGAAGTAATTTATGATGAAAAAACTGCGAAGGCAAAAGGGGTACGTGTTATAGATGAGCTTACAAAAAAAACCACCGACTATTTTGCGCGCATCGTTTTCCTGAATGCCTCTACGATAGCCACTGCCTCCATCTTATTACAATCCACCTCTAACCGCTTCCCCAATGGCTTTGGCAATGATAGCGCACAGGTGGGTCGTAACCTGATGGACCATCATATGGGCGCCGGTGCTACCGGGCGTTACGACGGCTTTGCAGATCAATACTACGCCGGAAGACGGCCCACGGGTATTTATATTCCGCGTTTCCGTAACATCAATGACGCTACCAAACGATCTGATTTTATCCGGGGCTATGGCTACCAGGCAGATGGTGAGAAACGTGAGTGGCGAGATACCATGCTGGCCAACGACGCCTTTGGCGCTGAATACAAAAAACAACTGGCGGCCACGGGGCCCTGGTCTATCTGGATGGGCGCCTGGGGCGAATGCCTTCCCAACCCTGAGAACCGTATTACGCTGGAGAAGGATAAAAAAGACAACTGGGGATTACCGTTAGTAAACATTCAGTTTAAATACGGTAACAATGAAGCCGCCATGCGCAAAGACGCGCAGCAGAGCGCCGCTGAAATGTTGCAATCGGCCGGGTTTACCAATGTGCTGCCCTTTGATTACCACACGCGGGCCGGCTCTGCCGTACATGAAATGGGCACTGCGCGCATGGGCAGGGATCCAAAAACATCTGTACTAAATGGCAATAACCAGGTGCATGCGGCAAAGAATGTTTTTATTACAGACGGCAGCTGTATGCCTTCGGGTGGCTGCCAGAATCCATCCCTTACCTATATGGCCTTAACCGCCCGCGCCTGCCAGTTTGCAGTGGATGAGCTGAAGAAAAATAATTTGTAAGCTTTACCTGCTGGCAGCAATCATCCTGTCTTTTCCCTGTAGATCTTTCCGTAGCAATAGCTGCGTAAAGCCCTGATCGCGCAACAGCGTTGTAACGGTCATGCCCATGTCTTCATGTATTTCAAAGTAGAGCTTGCCGGTGGCCGAAAGATGTGCAAGCGCAAAGCTGGCAATGGCTTTGTAAAACTGCAGGGGATCCTCATCCGGCACAAACAATGCCAGCGAGGGCTCATAGGTCAGCACATTATTAGCCATCGCCGCTTTATTATGCAATGGTATATACGGCGGATTACTGATTATGATATCAACCACCGGCAGGGTGCTCCACTGGGCAGGTTGCAATATATCCATTAAATGAAAATGCACATCGGCTCCTACCGCGAGGGCGTTTTTGCCGGCTACCTGGATGGCTCCTGCACCCACATCACAGGCGTGTACAGAGAGCCAGGGCGCATTCTTTTTTAGCGCCAGGGCTATACACCCGCTGCCGGTACCAATATCTAACGCTGAAATATAGTTGCTTTTGGTGCGGGGATCCTTCAGTACCCAATCTACCAGTTCTTCCGTTTCGGGCCGGGGTATCAGCACCTGCTCATCTACAAAAAGTTTCAACCGGTAGAACCAGGCTTCATTCAACACGTATTGTACGGGTTGGTGGTTGAGCAGGCGGGCGGTAAAATCTCGC
>DATJGC010000673.1:0-4196 GCA_035495345.1 Chitinophagaceae bacterium
CAGCATAAAGACGGCATTGCGCAAATCACAGCCGTTAAACACTGCAGCGCTGAGATCTGTTTCAGTAAAATCCGTTTCCCGCATTTGGCAATTGGTAAAGATCGCCTTCTTCATTTTTTTTTGAAAAAAGGAAGCATAATCCAGCGGGCAATTATCAAAGGAAACGGCAAAATTAAAATTGTTGCAGCGGCTGAAGTCGATGCCAATCATCTTACAGTCTTTAAATTGATTGTTCTTCATGCCGGTATTGTCCATTACCGCCATGGTGAAATTGCAGCCGGTAAATTGGCAATCCATAAAATCATCGTTCAGCAGCGGGGCCTTCTCAAAATTGCATTGAATAAATGTACAATCTTCAAAAGAGCGCGGGGCCGCAGCGGGCTGGGTAAAATCTATTTGTTCAAATGTTTTCCCTTCGTGATAATTTGTTTCCATAGCATTGTTTACCATCTGCAAGAGCAAATGTCTTCCACTATTTGGTTTCTTTTACCTGGATGGCCAGTTTTTCCGGCGCTACTTCCAGGTACGCTGCGGTTAAAAGGTCGCGCAGCATTGGCTTCCGAAGCGTGCTGAAATGCACCATCGTCCAGCCCTGTTGCCCCCATTTGTTGGGTACAGCATGAATAAGCTTTTTATCAAACAATGAAAAAAGGTCCTGGTCTTTGAGCGATAGTTTACAGGAGGCCAGTTTGCCCGCTTCATCAAGGGTGGCAAAGATTTTACCGCCCACCCGGAACGAGGCTTTTTCAAAATGTGGCTGCTCTACCACGCCGGGCAGGGCCATGGCCAGCTCCCTGAATACTTTTGTGCTTATCATTCGACCAATGTACAAATTTGCGCCGGATTTGGTACCGAAAAGCCCGCTTTACAGGCAGTTAGGCCAAAGACGCCCGCCCAGCTTGTCACAACGAGGGCTTTACATGACGCGTATAATTTCGACCAATGGCCGATTTTCTACGATAGATACTTCGGAATTTACTTGCTCTAAAGCTAAACTAGTGCAAACTTGCACTCGATATCAGTGTAACCACTTATTCCTTTTTAACAGAGCTTGCTGAAGTAATTTTTTTCGTGCTGTTTAAACGGGTGGCGTACGCTGACATCATAAAAACGTACCCTTATGTTACCCATCCAGGCCCGGGCGTCATTCAATGGCGCCACACGCTTTTTTAGCAACAGGGGCATTTTTGCCTCGCTTCTACCAGCTTTTTGCTGGCTACTTGCGGTTTGTGCATTGGGACAAAAAGCGCAGGCGCAATGTGTGGCGCCGTACATGCGCTTTCACAGCCCTGTATTGATCAGCGGTGTTGATAACCAGGTGGGGGCGGTCTATTTATTTGCTGAAGTAATGCCGGGGGTTGATGCAGAAATAATGGTGGCCGACCTGGTGGGTGGCGCGCAATTGTACAATATAGATGACAGTACCGGTGCAGGCTATTATGATGCCTTTCAGCCCTATGTGGTAGCACCTGCCAACAGTACTTCTTATGTAGACTGGAATATTACCTTTAAAGTAGCGGGCACCAGTAAAGACACCGCACTGGCCTGTTTTTCTATTACAGGTGTGGATGTAGATGGCAACGGAAGCAGCCTGCAGGAATTTATAGAAGCGGCTACGCCTGGCAGTTATGCATTGGACCCTTTTACCATTCTCAACTTTTCGTTTGATGGCGTTAGAAGTAAGGCTGTTTCTTTGGTGGCCAATATTCCGTTAATAGATACCGCTCACCGTGAGGCCATGTTCCAGATGAACTTCAGCAATATTTCTACCATACAGTACCGCAATGGCGCTATCTCCAGCTACAGTGCAGATATGGTAAGGCAAACCTGTATTTATTTCAATTCCTTCTTCAATAATGTAACGCTATTGTTGCCGGTAAAGCTCTTGTCGTTTACTGCGCAAACCAGGGATGATAAGGTGTTGCTGTACTGGCAGGCCAGCAACGAGCAAGACCTTGCCTACTACACAGTGCAAAAAAGCAATGATGGCAACCAGTGGACAACTGTTGCTACCATTTTCCCGGGTGGAGCGGCTACCAACAACTATACAGCGACAGATGCCGCGGGCAATCAACCCGTCAGCTACTACCGATTACAACAGGTGCAGAGAAATGGCCAGGCTGTCTATTCAAAAACCATTGCTGTACGTACCAGCAACAAAGTCGGCTCAATTAAGATCAGCAGTCCCTTTAAAGATGCTATTCATCTTCAAATAACGGCTGCGGCACATGATACCTACTCTTTAGCGCTGCATGGCGTAAGCGGCGCAACAATACAGCAGCAACAGCTAAGCGTTGCTGCAGGTTTTAACAGCGCGTTGATGGATGTGCCGGCAAATGTATCCAATGGAATTTACGTGCTAACCATCAAGAACAGTCGCGGAGAAATTATCCACCATCAAAAACTTGTCAGACAATAGACCTGCAGCGGGTAATAGCGTACTGTGGATCTTTACTTCAGTTTGAAAACCACGCCTACCTGGAAACTGGTGATATCATAGCCGGCCTCAGCGTTAAAACCAAAGCGAGGTGCTACAAAGTAGGAAGCGCCAATAAAGGCGCCTACCACGCCAATCACTTCGTTATTATCGTACTTATTTACATTACGGTAAGCACGGTGATGAAAGCCCATACCGGCTGATAGACCAGCATAGGTGTCCAGGCCGCGCACCTTCCATCCATAATGCCAGGCAGAGCGCATTGCAATGATGGCGGTTCTGCTATGATAATCGTCGTAATAACCACCGTTAGAGAAAGTGGCGCCGGCTTCTGCACCTAATGTAATTGTGCCAGGCCCGGCCTGCCATAGACCCCATTCAACCGCCGCCTTCATGCCAAATGGAGATTGATAGTAATCGCCATGGTATTCGCTGCCCACGCCAAGTCCAAGGTTAAGTGTTACGCTGCCCACGCGCACGGGTGCAGCCGGGCCTTTTGCGGTGTTGGTGGTTCTTCTTCTTGCCTGCGCCGACAGATCTGTTTGAATGGCCAGCAACAGGCTAACGGTTATCCCCAGCAGTATAAATGATTTTCTCATACCCGCCTTCAGACAAATATAATGCCACCAGCCCCCGGTTACTGTGCAGGTTGCAGGTGTTGCCATTGCACGCCGGTAACCGTGCGCTTTTCAAAACCCGGCCATTTTTGCTGGTTGCTGTTGGGCGGTAGGGTGAGGTACTCGCCCATATTTTGTTGTTTCAGGTATAAGCCAAGAAAGGCGGTAACAAAATGCTGGTTAATATTATTGATCTTTCTTTCATTCCAGGCGGGTTCTGCATAATGGTAATAGTCTGCCATCTTGCCGCTTTGCATAGATTCAGGCGGGGGCGGATTGGGTGCAGTATTGTGCCGGGCATTTTCATAGGTAAGCAGGTAACGGTTGGCGTTGATGGCGCCGTTGAAGATCGCCTTAGTACCTTTTTCATAGCCTGAGACATCATCCTGGCTGCCCGCAACAAAGAGGGTAGGGATGCGCAGTGCCTGCAGCCCGGTACTGTCCCACACACCCATTTCCATGCCCCAGGGGGCAAAGGCCACCACGGCTTTGATTCGTTTGTCTACATTGCCGCTAAACCCAGGAGCGCTGCTCAGCCTGCTGTCTATTGCCTTACTGCCGCCCGCAATGGTTCCAAAGAAACCAGCCAGCTTGCTGCTGTAGCCTGCACCGGCCACGTTCAGGACGCCATAGCCGCCCATGCTGTAGCCAATCAGCGCCGTATTATTCGCGTTGGCCAGTCCTTCCAAAAATTGATGGCCGGTCTTGCCCAGGCTGGCAACCTGGTTAAGCACAAAGAGAATATCGGGGGCACGGTTGAGCAGGGTACTCGCAAAGCCCGCCGCATCTGCATGGGTAGATTCTGCATGATCAATGGCTACCACCACATAACCCTTGCTGGCCAGGTTTTCTGTAAGATAAGTGAGCAAAACGCGTGAGCCGGGAAAGCCATGAGAAACAATCACCAGCGGGTAGGGCGCACTGCTTACCAGGGGCGCCGCATCTCGCAGGCTTCTACCATAAAACTGAAAGGGCTTTAGCGGACGTGTGCTATCTCTCAGAGAGCCCAGCACATCTGTATAGGTGGTGAGTGCTGTTTTCCCTTTTGGAATAATGGCCGGGTACCACACTTCCACCGTAACCGGGCGGTTATACATGGGCGTTACACCGTCTTTTGCCTGCAGAATATTCAACTGGTTATT
>DATJGC010000674.1:0-7719 GCA_035495345.1 Chitinophagaceae bacterium
CCACCACCTTTAATAAAGTGAATTCTGATCTTTCTTCTTACGTAACCCAGAAAGCCATGAATGGCATCTTCTATTATGTGGCGGATGAAGAAAAGAAAATCAGGACTAACCCTGCTGCCCGTGTAAACGATATTTTAAAGAAAGTTTTTGGCAATTAAACAACAGTAAATACATAAAGAAGCCCTTTCCGCCTGGCGGGAAGGGCTTCTTTGTTATTGCGTGTTTCAACAGCACTTACTGAAGTTGCAGGATCATTTTTTGGGCATTTGCATTTGACGGCTGTAACGCAAGCACCTTGTTGTAATAAATCCTGGCGGTCGGTTTATCATTCAGCTTTATAAAAAGTTCTCCGAGGCTATCGTACACATTTACGTTGTCCGGAAACAGGAGCGCGTTCAATTCAAACGCAAGTTGCGCCTGCTGCCACTTGCCGGACGCCATCCAAACATATCCTACTGTATTCAGTTCGGCCGCATTCCGCAATTGTGGCTGTAGCAGCGGCAACAGTTGTTGCTCTTCTGCCAGCAGTGTGGCTGCGTCTTTTTGATTCAGTTGTTGCTGCAGTAAGGCGGTGCCTGCATAGTTGGGTTGATATGTTTTACCAGATAAGATAGACAGCAAATCTTTTTCTATGCTTGTTACGGGAGATTCAACAATTCGGTTCATTTCACCCGCTCCCTTGTACACAAAGAGTGTGGGCACGTGGTGAATGAATTTTCCCTTCTCTTTATGTCCCGGACTTTGTTTATAACTGCTGTCACGATTGTCAACCATGATCAGTCGTATATGAGCTCGGTGCACCCCGGCAGCAGCCAGCACCTTGCACATACGGGGTACTTCTCGTTTACTGTCGCCGCACCAGGTTCCCATAAAAATGTCAACATGTTTTCCGGCGGCCAGCGGCTTTAGTAGTGCGACGGTGTTGCTGTCAATGGTATACCCGGAAAAGTTTGTATTAAACCAGTCGGCAAACGGGGCTGTTTGCAATGCTTCCTGAGGATGGATACCCAGCAGCACTTTGTTTCCTTTTGTATCCATGTAAAAGCCGCTATTTTCCGCTGTACCTGCGGTGAGGGTCTTTCGGTTACAGGCAATACATGCCAATGCCATTGCGGCTATGCAAATGAATTTCATTCTGTTTGATTTTAATAATGAATACGCGGAAGCCATGCAGACAAGCAGAGCAAGGCTTCATTACAATAATAAAGGTGTAGTTACGCCACTGTTATCGGAGGATGAAATACGGACGGGCCGAAAGAAAAATGCAATGCACTTGCTGGCGAAGGGGGCCAGTGTCCCGGTTCAGCAGGGTGGTATACCAGCAGCGATGCATGCTGAAAATACAGTGCATCCTGTGTTACTGCGGGCAAAGCAACGCCTGAGGCAGACGACTGTTTGTCTGTATTAGCGCCCTGGTGAATGGTATAGAGTAATTTTTCGCAATCGCAGACAAACGACTGCGTGTTTTCATAAGCAACTACCTTACAATAGGCATAGCTGATGACCCTGCCAAACTGTGACAGAAAGAAAACACCCAGCGCAAAAAAAGTGATTAGTTTGCTATGCATTGCTTGTGTAAAAATAGAATTTTTACTGCACACTATATACAAAGGCAAAATGGTATTTTGCTGTCTACCTTCGTTTGCCCATTTTTGCAATCACCATGATTAGCAAAGCAGTTACAACTTACCGGGATGCATATGCAGGCCTATCACGTGATACCTGGCTCTTGTCGCTCGTAATGCTTATCAACCGCAGTGGTACCATGGTGGTACCCTTCATGAGCCTTTACCTTACCAGCAGCGGTATGGGCTATAGCATTGGCAAAGCTGGTTTTGTGTACGGCTTGTTTGGTGCCGGTGCCTTTACCGGAGCATGGCTGGGGGGAAAGCTTACTGACCGCATTGGCTTTTACCCCGTGCAACTGATCACGCTGGTAGGAGGGGGATTGTTTTTTATTTTGCTGGGGCAAATGCGCAGCTTCCCGGCCATTTGCGTAGTATCCTTTATACTGAGTTTTGTGAATGAAGCCTTTCGCCCCGCCAACTCTACGGCCATTGCTTTTTACAGTAAGGAAGAAAACCGCACCCGGTCATACTCGCTGAACAGGCTGGCCATAAACCTGGGCTGGGCGGTAGGCAGCGCTGTTGGCGGCATCATTGCCAAATACAATTACCATTTATTGTTTTGGGTAGATGGCATTACCAATATTGGTGCGGCACTGCTCATGCTCAGCTTTGTAAAGCCCGTAGACTACAAGCCCGTGAAAACAAAAAACCGTTTACCACAAAAAGGTGCAACGGCCCTGCACGATAAGGTATACCGATGGTTTATTTTACTGGCTGCCTTGTACGCGGTTTGTTTCTTCCAGTTGTTTACAAATCTCTCAGTGCATTATAAACTCAACCTGCACTTTACAGAACCGTTTATCGGGTCGCTGATGGCCACCAATGGTTTAATCATTGTGGTGATAGAGATGGTGGTGGTATACAAGCTGGAAGGGAGGCAGCGCAATACCGTTTATATTATGATGGGAACGCTGCTGATGGCGCTGGCCTATTGCATGCTGAACATCTTCGAAATAACGGCAGTGATGGCCTTTGTGATGATCATCTGCATCACGTTTGCAGAAATACTGGCCATGCCCTTTATGAATAGTTACTGGATTGGCAGAAGCAGTACGCATAACCGCGGGCAATACGCCGCTATGTATACCATGGCCTGGTCTGCGGCGCAAACTTTTGGCCCCATGGGTGGCGCGCAAATTGCAGAACACTGGGGTTTTCAATGGCTCTGGTGGGTAATGACGGGTTTATCTGTATTGGCTGCTGCCGGGTTCTGGCAGTTGCATGTGCGTACGGCCAACGAAACAACGGTAGTTATTGAAGAAAAGGATCTCAGTAATAATGCGCAATTGCTGGCAGCTTCTGAAGAACCGATTATATGATTATTCCATTATGGATTGCCGTTATAGTATGCTGAATTAACTGCCATTGGCAATGCTTATTCCGCCAACTCACTCAATTCCAGCCATTGCAGTTCCTTTTCATCCAGCAGCCTGGTTACTTCGCCAATACGCGAAGAAAGCTGTTGCAGTTCTTCAAAGGGTGCGGTGCCGCCGTTTAATTTTTCAGTGATGGCGTCTCTTTCGCTGGTCAGTGCGGCAATCTCCGCTTCCAGTTGTTCAAAGGCACGTTTCTCTTTAAAAGATAATTTTCTTTTCTCTATGGTTGCCGTAGCAGGTGCTGTGGGCGTTAATATTTTTTCCTGTTTGCTATCAGACATTTGCGTGCCGGCATCCGTCAGCTTTTCATTGTCTTTCAATGCCAGGCGGTATTGCGAGTAGTTGCCCGGAAAATCACGTATATCACCGTCTCCCTGGAATACAAAGAGATGGTCCACCAGCCTGTCCATAAAGTATCTGTCGTGAGAAACAATGATAATGCAGCCCTGGTAATCGCTTAAAAAGTTTTCCAGCACACCCAATGTCTGCAAATCCAAATCATTGGTGGGCTCATCCAGTATTAAGAAATTAGGATTGCGAAAGAGAATGGATAATAGGTGAAGCCGTCTTTTTTCACCACCACTCAGCCTGGATATATACGTGTATTGCTGGTCTGGCGTAAACAGGAACAACTGTAAGAACTGTGCCGCGCTGAGCGAGCTGCCGTCTGCCAGCGGAAAATGTTCTGCAATGTCTTTTACAAACTCAATGACCCTTTTGTCTTCTTTGATGGCAAGGCCTTGTTGAGAGTAATTACCAAACACCACGGTATCGCCGATATTTACCTTACCGCTATCCGCGGGCTCAAGCCCCTGCAGAATATTTAAGAAGGTAGACTTACCCGCACCATTCTTTCCTACAATGCCTATGCGGTCGCCTTTTTTAAACGTGTAATCAAAACCGCGAAGGATCACTTTATCGCCATAACTTTTATACAGCTTTTTTAGCTCCGCTACTTTGCCGCCCAGGCGTGTCATTTTCACCTGCAACTGTACGCGTTCATCTTCTATTTTTTGTTTGGCCTTTGCTTCCACCACGTAAAAATTATCCTGCCGGCTCTTGCTTTTGGTGGTGCGTGCCTTCGGTTGCTTGCGCATCCATTCAAGCTCTTTCCTGAAAAGGTTTTTTGCTTTGTCAATGCTGGCAGATTCACTCTCTATACGTGCGGCTTTGCGCTCCATAAAGTTTTCGTAATCGCCCTTGTATACGTAGAGGTTTTCACCGTCAATTTCAAGTATTTCGTTGCAAACAGCGTCCAGAAAGTACCGGTCGTGCGTAACCATCAGCAGGGTTACTTTTTCCTGGTTGAGGTAATGTTCAAGCCATTCTACCATTTCCACATCAAGGTGGTTGGTAGGTTCATCCATGATCAGCAACACGTGCTTGTGCTCAAAACCAATATCAATGAGTGTTTTGGCGAGCGCCACTCTTTTCCGTTGCCCGCCGCTGAGTGTACCAGCCAGCTGGTTAAGATGATGAATGTTCAGCTTACCCAGTATCTGTTTCACCTTTGTATCAAAATCCCAGGCATTGAGTTCATCCAGCAATACAATGGCTTCTCCGATACGGTCTGCGTCTTCAGCATCGCTGGCCGCTTCGTATTCTTTAATGGCATTAATAACGGGGTGGTTATGGTGAAATATATTATCGAGGATCGATTTATGCTCAAGAAACTGCGGGTCCTGCTCAAACAATGCCACTGTAACATCCTTGTGCACCCAAACCTTGCCGCTATCGGCCGTTTCTGTACCAGAGATAATTTTGAGCAGGGTAGATTTGCCACTGCCGTTTTTTGCTACCAGGGCAATTTTATCGCCCTCTTCAATATGAAATGAAATGTTTTTAAACAGGGGCTTAATGCCATAACTCTTACTCAGTCCTTCTACCGAAACATAATGCATGCTGCAAAGATAAGTGAATTGCCCCGCTGCGCCACGGGCAACGCAGGCAGACATCTACCAGCAACGATACACGTCTGCGGCAGCGCTATTTTGCCAATGCATAGATCATCCAGCAAAGCAATACCGTTGCCAGCAGCACCAGCAGCGGCAGGAGCCGTTGCCATTTATACTTTTGTTCCTGCTGACGCTGAAACACTTGTATCTTCTGCGTTAACAATGCATTGTCTGCGGCCAGTTGCAGAAGCAACAGGCAGATAGGTTCAATGTACCGGTAGGGGAGCGCCGCGGTAGCTGGCAACAGGCTCTCAATAACGATGGCGGGTGCCTGTTTATCCGCCGCTTGTTGCAGCAGGCCTATATTGCCGCTGCTCAGCAATTGCCGGATATGGTGTGATAAACCATCGTACTCAATCCTGAAAGCGCTAACCTTGTTTACATAACGCGCCAGTCTTCTGCATTCTTCCATCACCGCTGCGGCGGTAACGGCAGCATGCGCGAAGGGTTGGCGGAGGCTCCTGGCATACCAGCGTTTGTAATTGTATTCTTCCCGTTTGGCTTCATCAGACAATACCTCGTATGCTTCCTGCACTTCCCTGAAACTGGCTTCTGCCGCGGCATTGCCGGGGTTTTTATCGGGGTGAAACCGCAGTGCCAGTAGGCGAAATGATTTCTTTACCTGCAGCGAAGATGCCGTAGGCGGTATGCCAAGCGTTTTATAATAGTCCTTTAACTGCGTCATATCCAACTGAGTAATGAAGTAGTGGGCATCCTGCAAAAAGCGAAAATACTATTTGCCTGCCATGCTGCGTTATACATACACATGTATTGTGCCGCCGCACAACAATGCGGCAGGCAGGGGTATCAAATACTTGCGGTTAAACGGCTGTAATAAGCTATATTTGCACAAATTTTTTACGCATGACTAACGATCAGATAGGAAAGTTTTTAGAAGCTGGCCATCTTACCAAACACAATGTTAAGATCGATTTCAAAACCCGTCAGTCCATTGTGGGATTATTCATCAAAACAAATGATTACGACGAGCTGAAATCTAAAAATTTCTGGCGTATTGTTTCTGAAACACATATCGATAACTGGAAGTCATCTCATGATAATAACCTGGCCAAGATTTTCAACGGGGCTGAAATCACCAGGCTTACACCTGTAGTGGTAAAGTAGCAGGCCATTCTTCGCTGGCAACTGCTTCGCTTTTAAATTGTAGGAAATGATGTTTTGTACACCTGTCGCCCTGTTACAAAGAAATATTCTACTGTTTATTGTTGTATGCCTCACAGCTACCCTGCCCACCATCGCGCAGTCTTCCAAAACATCCCCTGTTAAAGGCAATATCATCACTACCGGTGCTGCTGCTGCGGTGCTGCCTGATCACGACAGTACCTATTATCATTCTTTTGATCATTACATCACTACCAGGTTTTATTTTTCCCAGAAATATGCCGGCCTTGAACTGGAACGCCCCATTGGCGTCTCCAAATTTCGATACGTACCCAATACATCGCTTACCATGGGCGTTGGCGTTACTTACCAGTCAATCTCGCTCAATCTTGGTTATGGCTTTGGCTTTCTGAACAATGATGGCATCAAAGGAAAAACCCGCTACCTGGATCTGCAATCACATATTTACGGTCGTGCATGGACAATAGACATGCTCGGCCAGTTTTACAGCGGCTACTACCTCACCCCCAAAGGCCTGGCGGCCAGCAGCCCGGATGCTTATTATATTCGCCCTGATCTTAAAATACGCCTCTTTGGTGTATCAGCCTATCACCTGCTCAATGCAGACCGTTTTTCTTACCGCGCCGCACACCTGCAGAATGAGAAGCAATTGCGCTCTGCCGGTTCCATCCTGATTGGTGCAGAAACTTATTACGGTATCGTAAAAGCAGACAGCTCACTGGTGCCTTCCGCATTGTCTGAAAATTACGGTCAGAAAGGCGTGCGCAGGCTAGACTTTATAAAACTCGGCCCGGGTATCGGTTATGCCTATACGCTCGTGATTCAAAAAAACTTTTTTCTTACCGGTTCTTTGTGCGCCAGCGCAACGCTCGATTACAGCTACCAGCAGGGCGCTAAAGAAAAAGCGGAGAAGTTTGATGTTAACAAAGATTTCATCTACCGCATTGTAGCCGGCTACGATAAAAACAACTGGAATGTTAACCTGGCCCTTGTAGGTAACCAGCTTACGGTTACCTCCGCCACTACAAAAGATAAATACCTGCTCAGCAGTGGCAATTTCCGACTGACACTTGCCCATCGTTTTGCCCCCGGCCATAAACTCTCTAACCGCCTTCGCCCGCTTGATGATATGATTAGGAATGTAAGGGGAAGATAGTTCTTTTACTAAGCAAACGTTTTCAGTTTAAAGTTTTCAGTCCTGTTGCTTAGCTATAGTTTTCAGTTTTCAGTTTGCAGTTCTTTTGCTTTGTTTGTTTCTCGCAGCGACGCAAAGAGGCGGTGAAGCAACGAGGCGGCGCAAGATAACCGAAGTCTTGCAATAGCTTGATCTTGCAAAAACATGATTAAGACTTCGGTTATCTGTTCTACGCAAAAGGGAGGCCGCTATACGAAGTCTCCTGACTTCGTATTTTTATGTTCTTCCGAGTCTGTGACTCGCGCTGTCTGACCCTTGGTCTGACGGGGTAGCAATAACAGCGAGCTGCCCTTGCCGCATTAAGATATAAAATCTAAGTAATGGGATCAGCCCTCACCGCCTTAAGCCGTCAGACCAAGGGTCAGACGGTTGAGGCTTCCTGATAGCATGATTCCGAGTTCTTTTGCTTAGCTATCGTTTTC
>DATJGC010000675.1:0-6223 GCA_035495345.1 Chitinophagaceae bacterium
TGCTGATGGCCATAGCCCTGCCGCGGATTTTATTGGGAAAAATTTCCGCTGCAATGACAAATTTTAACGGGCCGATAGAGAATGCAAAACAGGCAAGAAAACTCAGCACACAAACCAGTAACCAGATGCTGCTGGTGGCCCCTGCCGCAAAACAAATACCGGTGCAAAGCAGGCTGATGGCGGCCCCTGCAGTGCCTGCAAGGTAGAGCGGCCTGCGCCCGGCACTGTCTACCTTCCAAATAGCAATCAGTGTAAATAACATATTGGCCGCTCCAAAAATTACCTGGCTGAGTAATGAGTTACTGAGTGAAATGCCCGCGTTGCTTAATATACTGGGGCCGTAATAAATAATGGCGTTGATGCCGCTGAACTGAGAAAACAAAGGCAGCAGCAATCCTATCAGCAGGGCCTTGCGCCAACGCACAGAAAATAATTCTTTGTACGGCACGCTTTCCTCCTCTTTCGCCGGCGGCATAGCCACTACCTGTTCCATATCCTGCGCTATGCCCAGCGCGGCCATTACCTGCTGCGCTTTCTGCAAATGGTTTTTTTGTAACAACCATCGCGGACTTTCAGGCACCAGCAACAAACCCAATAAAAAGAAAAGCGCCGGAATGCTGCCAATACCCAACATGGCCCGCCAAACCTCCGTGCTTAAGAAAGACGCAGCAAGACCAACGGATGTATCACTGTGATGGGTAGCCGCATATTTTACCAGCTCTGCATTGGTAAGATAGGCTACCAATATGCCAAAAGTGAGCGCAAACTGGTAGTATGTAATCAGGCGACCGCGCGTTTTGGCCGGCGCAATTTCTGAAATGTAGAGGGGTACTACGTTAGAGGCAAGGCCAATGCCTATGCCGCCCAGGAAACGCGCCACAATAATCAATGTTAAAGACGGCGCTATGGCACAGCCAATAGCAGATAACAGGAAGAGAATAGCCGAGACCAGCAGCGGCCGCTTTCTTCCCACACGGTCTGCCAGTTCACCTGAAAACGCCACGCCTACAATGCAGCCCAGCAATGCTACCGAAACAAACCATCCTTCCTGGATAGCAGATAAGGCAAACTGCTTTTGCACCAGGGGCAATACGCCCGAGATAACGGCCATATCAAAGCCAAATAAAAAACCGCCCAGGGAGGCTACCAGGGTGACCGTGAGTATAGAAATTCTTTTTACCTGCGTTTGCATGTTTCCGTTAGTTGAGATGATCAATTACGCTTCTTCTCCTGGTTGGCCGACATAGAGGGTGGCGCGTCTGCGGGCTTACTGCCCCAGCGGGTATTGGGCGTAGCCCCCATGGTAAGCACCAGCGAGCCACCGTCTACCAAGTCTGCATGGTAAAACCATGGCTTGGTGAGCGGCTTGCCGTCTAACTGCGCAGATTGCACATAACGGTTGGCATCAGAACTACCCTTGGCAATAATGGTAAAGGTTTTTCCCTTGTAATATTTTGGATCCAGTTCTATCGTTATCTTTTCAAAAAGCGGGCTGCCAATTTCATAAAAAGGCTGTACAGAAGCGCCACCATTTGTTTCAAACAAACCCATGGCACTCATTACAAACCACGCGCCCATTTGTCCTTCATCTTCATCACCCAACCAGCCATGGTACGGCGTGGTGCCGTAGTAACGGTTCATGATCTCTCTTGACCAATGTTGCGTTAGCCAGGGTTTGCCTGAGTAATTAAAAAGCCAGGCGGCCTGCATATTGGGTTGGTTGCCGTGGTTGATGGGCACGCGGTCGTACAGGTCTCCTTCCGCATTAAAATTGTATTTGACAGATTTCTTAAAACCATCATCCAGTCGCTGGTTGAATTCATCTCGCCCCATCAGGTTTAAAATACCCTGTACATCATGCGGGTTAAAGAAACTGTATTGCCAGGCATTGCCTTCCAGGTAGCCGGGGCCGCTAAAGCTGGTGCAGCAATAGGGCGTCCATTCTTTCACCCAGGTACCGTCTGCATGTTTCATACGGATATAACCGGTGGAAGTATCAAATACGTTTTTATAATTGCCGGCCCTTTTTATGAATTGCTGGTACACATCTTCCTTGCCAATGGCTTTTGCAAATTGTGCTACACACCAGTCGTCATACGCATACTCCAGTGTATTGGATACCTGTCCTTCTTCCTGTGGCACATAGCCCAGCTTCATATACGCATCTAAAAATTTATTACCGGCAAATCCATTCTCCGGGGTAACAACGCCTGGCGTGGTTTGCTGGTGCAGCATTGCCTTCATGGCATTCTGCACATCAAAATCACGGATACCTTTCTGGTAGGCGCCCACTATCAAAGGAATTTCATGAGAGGCTTCCATGATGCCGGAGTATTCAATACCTGCTGGCCCTTTTGGCAGCCATCCGCCGGTATTATAAATTTCCAGCAATGATTTCACCCAGTTACTGGTGATATCCGGATTTACAAGTCCCCAAAGCTGGTTGAGGTTCCAGAAAGTATTCCACAACGCATCGCTGCCGTAAATAGGGTTGTTAGAATCTACCTGCCGCACTTTTTCATTTACGTCTACATATTTTCCATTTACATCGCTCCAGGTGGTGCGCGCTACATAGCTGCGGTAAAAATTTGAATAGAATTTCTTTTTGTTAGCCTCTGTACCTCCCTCTACTTTTATTTTGCCCAGCAAATCGTTCCAAACCTTTCTTGCCTGCTGATGTACGGCGTCAAAATTCCATTGGTAAGCATTCAGCTCGGTAGTCATGTTCAGCCTCGCCTGTTCTATGCTTACCAGGGAGATGGCTGTTTGCATGAGTATCACTTCACCTTTTTTTGGGTTGAAGTCGGCATACGCACCCATCTTTCCCTTGCCTTTTATTTCTGTGGAATCTTTTATCACTGTATTACCTCTCCAGCCACCAAAGTTTTTCATCGGTTTATTGAAGCGGATAACAAAGTGCACGGTGTATTCATTCCAGCTCCATTTCTGGTGTGAGTAACCTTCAATCTCTGTGTCTGATATTTTTTTGAAGCTGGCATCCAGTATATCTGCCGTATTTTCAAAAGGGATGTCAAGGTCTAACAATATATGTGCATCTTCTTCTTCGGGAAAAGTAAATTTAAAAAAGCCGGTGCGGGTGGTAGTGGTTAACTCTGTATGGATATTGCCATTCATCAAAGTAACAGCGTAGTAGCCCGGACTGGCCTGTTCTGTTGTTTTGTCGATGCGAGAACGGTAGCCGGTGGTCCAGCCCGTGGTAGGTCCGTCTGCCGGACCTCTTCTCGTATTCAGCACTCCTACGGTGGGCATCACAGATAAACCGGCCATGGTCCAGGAATGAATATGGCTGAACCCGCCAATATTATTAATGGAATATTCATAGCCAGATTTCCAGACACCGCCCTGGTTGTCTGGCGCCAGCTGTACCATTCCCAATGGCATGGTGGCACCGGGGTTTAGCATCCAGCGAGATTCTGATGTACCCAATAAAGGATCTGCATAATCCACGGGCTGTTTCTGTTGCGCGGCCAGTTGCACTACAAAAAATAGAGCTGGGAATAAGAGGAAGCGTTTTGTCATATAAACTAATTACTTCTTTAGAAAATTAATATCGTCTTTAATAAATGCCTTTACCAACCGGACTCGTTCCGTACCCTTGTTTACCACGGTGTATTGATTTGCAGCGGCGGGCACCACAAAGGTTTCGGCAAATGAAAAAGTATGTTTGTGATGGCCTGTTTCTACCAATACCGTGCTACCTTCTACCAGCATCAGTACATGGCAGCTGCCGTTGGTGCTGATGGTAATGCTATCATCAAATTCAAGCCGGTGCACATCATAGAAATGTTCTGCGTGGGTAGGCAGGTGATAGATTTCAAAGTGCTTTCCCTGATCAATCAATACGGGTGTTGAAATCAATTCTTTTTTTACAGACTCACCCTGGCGCTCAAACCGAAGGTTATTAAAAGCATGCTCAATATTGATGGCGCGGGGTTCTCCATTCAGATCAAGGCGCAGCCAATCGTACATTTTGAAGGTAAAAATATAGGGCGTTGCACTGATCTCCAGCACCAGGTTATCTGCGCCTGCACTGTGTACGGTGCCATTGGGTATCAGAAACAAATCGTGTTTATGTGCGGGGTGGGCCTGCACATAATCGGTAACTGCTACGGGGCTGCCGTTATGCTTACTTTCCTCCAGTACCGTTTTGAAAGCATTTTCATCAATTCCCTCCTGGAAACCCAGGAACACTTTTGCATCTTCCTTGCAATCCAGAATATAGTAGGTTTCATCTTGTGTAATATGCTCACCAAAATGCTGCCTGATATAAGCCAGCGACGGATGGCATTGCACAGAAAGATTGCCACCGTTCCAGGTATCCAGAAAATCAAACCGTATCGGGAATGCTGTACCAAAGAAATCTGCATGCTTACCCAGTATCTTTTTTGCGGCAGCCTGCATTAAAAGATCAAAGGGTACTTCCAGCAGGTAATCATCGCTCTCAAAGACGATCCCGTTTTCGGGTACAATCAATTCAAACGACCATGCATAGTTGATTTCCTCCTTGTTCAATCCTTTAAATCGTTCTTTCATCCATTGTCCGCCCCAGGCACCTGCTTCAAACCATGGCCTAACGCGCAGTGCATGGGTGGCCATTGCCTGCAACCCGGCCTGCAGGTGCTGCTGCAAGATCCAGTTGATATTGTTTTGCCACTGCACATCTGCCTGCACAGCAATGCGCTCCCTGATAGCATTTTGGTGACGGTTCAGCACCACCCAGTCTACAAAATAAAACTGCTTGTACATGTGCGCAGGCTCATCTGGCAATGCCATACCCAGGTTGGTAATACTGCCGGCACGCGCTCGGTATTGTATCTCATTCTTTGGCACATCCAGGTAAACAACGGGGGCAGCTGCATTGGCTAGGGCAGCGCCTGTACCTATGATAACGGTACAATCGTACAGGCTGCTTATTGTGAGCCTTGCAATGGCATCGGTATCAAAAAAATCATTCAGTTGCAGCGTAGTTTTGCTGCCCCATACTGCATCACGCTCGCCAAGAAAAGGTGCTACCATTTCCTGCAGCACTGCGGGCGGAAGCAGGTACTGTGCCATGGAGATATACTGCACCTGCAATCCCATTCTTTTAAAAGCTGCACGTAATCCGTCTTCTACATCTGCCCAGCAAACGCCGCTAAACCCATCTACTATTACACAGGAATGATCTGCCATCCATTTAGCAAGACTGTCATAACCCTGTTGTATCTTTCCATTGCCCAGTGAATGATAAGGATAGATATTATATCCTTCCTGTACGGTTTCTTTGCCTGGTAAACGATGGGGCAATACCGCTTGCAGGCTTTTTCTGAAAAGCGTTTGTTGCGCTTCACTTATACTACCCGCCTGATTTGAAATTCCAACCATAATAATCAATTAGCATTTATACACATTAATAACCTGCGATCAAATATTTTTTACCTCAACGTACGCTTTCTAGCTGGCTGCCCTAACCGCATTATACAACCTGCACCCATGATTAATTAAAACACCGCCTGCAGTGTGGCCATTCCATAGGGTGGCAGCAGGTAATGGCCATCCGTCTGCTCCATCGGTTCTTCCGCAGCATTGCAGAGCCACAGCTGTTTGGGTCTTCCTCCGGGCCAGCTTAATTGCAATGGTTCTTCTTGGGCAGACACAGATTTCACCCTCAGCAAGTGTACGTTTCTTTTCTCTGTGCGCTGGCAGTAAGAAAGCAATAGCATGTTATTATCCAGCTTCACCAATGGATGTTGCAGCAGCTTCTTGCTGGTTTGTACCAAGAGCAATGGCTGCGCTGTCTCCATCCCAAACCTGCTGGCTGCTACCGGCTGATATCCTTTATGAAATTGCATGATATACCGTTCTTTGATCGTTCCTCCCTGCTCCAACGGAAAATTAGTATCCCAGTGATTGTTGAGTACAAAAGAATACAAACGGGCAGAGGGTGCCAGCTCTTTTTTCCACAAGCTGTACTGCCGCGCGCCATCCAGTAAATTGCCTGAAAGCGCTCCAAATTCTACCAGCGGGCATTCTATGGGCGACCAGGTAACACCATGTTCATTATCAGCAATATCTGCCCAACGCTGTATGGCCAGCCAGTTCTTATTGGCAAAGGGCAACTGATCTGTATTGGGGCGAACAATGCTCCAGGGCATTTCCATATGCGTTACCGCACCGGGTAGCGCAAATGAAAATCCTGTATGAATGCTTTCCTTTTCCCTGG
>DATJGC010000676.1:0-10393 GCA_035495345.1 Chitinophagaceae bacterium
TGGCCATCTCAGTGCAACAGACCAGCAAAACATCTGTACAAATCATGAGTGTAGACGGCAAGCTGCTGATGCAACAGAAAGTGAACCTCGCCGCGGGCAACAACCTGGTGAATATGGATGTGTCTCACGTTCCTTCAGGTGTTTACTTACTGCAGGTGCAGATGAGTGATGAACTGGTAACCAAGAAATTCATCCGCCAGCAATAAATAATCATAAACGAACACAAAAAACCCCGGGGCAGCCCGGGGTTTTTTTATGCTTTTTGAAAAAGCTGCAATAACTAATTTTTCTTTGGGTGCAATTGCAACACCTCTTCCATGAACAAGGCAATGGCATTTTGTACACCAGCCAGATCATGCGAGGTGAGGTGAGAAGCCAGCACATGATTACCCGCGTTAGGCATGGCCTGCTTTCTTTTTAATGCCGCGGGCGTGCCCAGTTGATCAAACATTTGCAACATGGCATCTACGCGCACCACATTATCCTGGTGGGTAGAATCTTTATAGTAATACAATAACAATACAGGCTGCTTTACACGCGCAAAGGTTTCCGGTACCATGCTGGTGGCAATAATTTCCTGCAGGGCAGCGGTGCCTTCAAAAGGGTAACGATTGTACCAGTACTGCCGATAACTGGCGCTGGTATCATCAGAAATTTTGTGATCATTGCCCGTAACCCATTGCGCTACTTTTACCCCCCAGGGTTTATTGAGTATCCATGCTTTGTCGTTATTAATGGCAATATTGGGCGAGAGCAATACCAGTGCCGCCACATCCTCCGGATACGCGGCCGCCAGTTGCAATGCATTGCTGCCGCCGGTAGAAGTGCCCATTAAAATAACCTTTTCGCCGAGCTGCTTGCCTATCACCAGGGCCTGCTTGGCAGATTCCCAGTTATCCTCCGCCGTTAGGTTCTGCATGGGCTCTGCTGTGTCAATACCATGTGCCGCCAGCCGGCTGAGGTATAAATTGCTGCCAAACATTGCAGCTATATTTTTATGCACCGGGTTGCCTTCTTCCTGCGAAGCAGAAAAGCCATGCAGGTATACTATGGAATACGGCGTTTTGGTCTTACTGCTGTCATTGGCCCAGACAATTCTTGCTTCATTGTCTGGCTTTAATTTATGCATGGCCTCATTGGCACGTACATAGGCTTCCAGGGCTGTTGGCGCTGCCGGTACAGCAGGAAGATCTTTTTTATAGGAAGGTGTGGCGGGGCTCGGCCCTGCAAAGTAACCCACCGCCAGTACTGCCGGTATTACCAGCAACCATCGTTTTGCCATACAATAAAGATTTATTTGTTCAAGGTAAAGAGATTCCTGCTTTAAACGCAGGTCCGTAATTTATCGTCTGCACGTTAACATTTAAAAAGACGGTTTCATTGCCTATAAAATAATGATTAAATAATAAAATGATTACATTGGGTTGCATAAACATCTCCCATGTCTTCTTCTCAAAGGTTTCCTGCGCTGGACGTATTCAGGGGTATTACCATTTGCTTCATGATAATTGTAAATACCTCTGGCAACGGGCCAACTACTTTTTCACCCCTGATGCATGCGGCATGGCATGGCTTCACCCCTACGGATCTTGTATTTCCTTCTTTCCTCTTTGCGGTAGGCAATGCCATGAGTTTTGTGATGCTCAAATGGTCTACCAAACCGGCGGCTGCCGTGGTTGGCAAAATATTACAAAGAACCGCGCTGATATTTTTATTAGGCTACCTGATGTACTGGTTCCCTTTTTTCAGGCTTGATAAAGCGCATCATATGCTTCCTTTTCCAATAACACAGACAAGGGTGCTGGGCGTTTTGCAAAGAATTGCCTTGTGCTATGGCATCACTGCATTGCTGTTCTATTACCTGAAGCCAAAAACAGTGGTTATCATCAGCATTTGCCTGCTGCTGGGCTATTGGGCGATACTCTTACTGGCAGGCGATGCCGGCAGAGAGCTTACCATGACCGGCAATGCCGGCCTCTACCTGGATAAATGGATCATGGGCGAAGCGCATATGTACCATGGTGAAGGAATTGCCTTTGACCCGGAAGGATGGCTTAGCACCCTGCCCGCTATTTTTAACGTGGTAGCAGGTTGTATGGCCGGCCGGTTTCTGCAGAAAAAAGGCAATAGCTATGAAGCACTCGCCAAATTACTGCTTGCCGGTGCAGCGCTGGTGGCCATTGCTTATTGCTGGAATTACATCTTGCCGATCAACAAAAAATTATGGACCAGCTCTTTTGCTGTGTATACGGTAGGTTTGGATTGTCTCATACTTGCCGCCATTATTTATATTGTAGACATGCAGCACAAACGTGCCTGGACACCCTTCTTTGAAGTATTTGGACGAAACCCGCTCTTCATCTACCTGCTGAGTGAAGTTGGCATAACCATTATTTATATGATACCCGTGGGCAAGATATCGCTGTTCAGCTGGCTGTACCTGCATGTATTTAAATGGACCGGCGCTTACACCGGGGCATTACTCTTTGCAGTGAGCTGGATGCTGATTTGCTGGCTGGTAGGCTATGCCATGGACAAGAAAAAAATCTATGTACGCGTATAATGGCCGCCTGTAAGGCATTTGCAAAGCCATTGTAAAAAATTCTTTCAAAAGGGTTGCCCGCAAAATGGGCAACCCTTTTTTTGCTGCCTAGCCTGAAAACTGTTTCTTTGTAGCCCAAAAGCAGGCAATGCAAAACTGCCACTATTACAAAAATCATAATCATACATAACCATGAGTTACATTTCCGAAGTCCATGCCCGGCAGATCTTAGACAGCAGGGGCAATCCGACAGTTGAAGTTGATATTGTTACAGACGAAGGCGCCCTGGGCCGTGCAGCCGTTCCAAGCGGCGCCAGCACCGGCATTCATGAAGCAGCCGAGTTGCGCGATAACGATAAAAAAGTGTATGTAGGAAAAGGCGTACTCAATGCCGTTAAAAATGTAAATGATACCATCGCCGAAAAATTGCTCGGTTTTGATGTAACCGATCAGCCCGGCATAGACAACCTGCTGATAGAACTGGACGGCACACCCAATAAAACAAAACTGGGCGCCAATGCGCTGCTGGCCGTTAGTATGGCCGTTGCCAAGGCAGCTGCCATGGAAGCCGACTTGCCGCTTTACCGTTATATTGGCGGCACCAACGCACGCACATTGCCCATTCCGATGATGAATATCTTAAACGGTGGTGCGCATGCAGATAATAAGATAGACTTCCAGGAATTTATGATCATGCCCGTAGGTGCCAGCAGTTTCAGTGAAGGCTTACGTTGGGGCGTAGAAATATTTCATGCCCTTAAAAGTGTATTAAAGAAAAAAGGCTTCAGCACCAATGTAGGTGATGAAGGCGGCTTTGCCCCCAACATTCAAAGCAATGAAGAAGCCATTGAAACCGTGCTGGAAGCCATCACCGCTGCAGGCTACAAAACCGGCAGCCAGATTGGTATTGCCATGGATGCCGCCAACAGCGAACTGTGGGATGGTAAAAAGAAAAAATACGTATTTCATAAAAGTAGTGGAAAGGAAATGAGCAGCGAAGAGCTGGTGGCTTTCTGGGCCAGCTGGGCCAAACAATACCCCATTATTTCTATTGAAGATGGTATGGCCGAAGACGATTGGGATGGCTGGAAACTCCTCACCGAAACCATCGGCAGCAAATGCCAGCTGGTAGGTGACGATCTTTTTGTTACCAATGTGACGCGCCTGCAGCAGGGTATTGATAAAAACATTGCCAACGGACTATTGGTAAAAGTAAACCAGATTGGTACACTTACAGAAACCATCAATGCAGTAACCCTTGCACAACACAACGGCTATAATACCATTATGAGCCACCGCAGCGGTGAAACTGAAGACACTACCATTGCAGACCTGGCAGTGGCACTGAACTGCGGACAGATAAAAACAGGCAGTGCTTCACGTACAGACAGGATTGCTAAGTACAACCAGCTGATAAGGATTGAAGAACAACTGGGCGCCACCGGCGTGTTCCCGGCCGGAAAAATCCGCTTTGGCAAATAATCCTCAAGCATATTTTTTACAAAAAGCCATCCCCTCAAAGGATGGCTTTTTGCATGAAAGCCGTACCAGAGAGAGCGTGCTGCGCACATATCTACCTGCCAGGCATAACCGCTGTGGCAGACAAAGACAGTGGCGAAACAAAAAGAATTAATAACGACGGAAATATCCACCATTTAAAATCCCTAACTTTATACAGCTGTTGATACGCTTTTACGGCATGCCCCTTTCTGATAACCATCACCAAATATTTACTCTGCCATGCGTTTACTTGATCACCTGCCTGCCTGGTTAAAAAATAAATATTTTATTACCATTGCCGCATTTGCGGTGTGGATGCTTTTTTTTGACGACCGCGATTTGTTTGTTACCATGGTGAAACAACGGCGCGAGCTGGCAGCCCTCCAAACCAGCAAGTCTTATTATGAACAGCAGATAACCAACACCAGGAAAGAGCTGGACCAATTGAAAATCAATGCCTTAACAATTGAAAAATATGCGCGGGAAAAATACCTGATGAAGAGGGATAACGAAGACCTTTTTATTGTGGTGCCTGCCAGGGAAGCAAAATAACGCGGCCCTCCAAGGGGGATTTTTACGGTAGATCACCGGCCTTTTGCGTGAAATAATTGAACTGCCGTACAATAAGCCCTCTTAAACCTCGTTTTTATTTCGGACGTTCCAAAGCTGGACACTTTGGAAAATTTTTAAATGGACAAAAAATGGTTTGCCTATGTCAATCTTTACACCGGAAGATTTGATTTCATACCTGTATCAAGAAACTTCCCCCAGCGAAACAACCGCCATCAGCAACGCACTGGCCAACGATTGGGCCCTGCAACAGAAATGCAAAGTAATAGAATCATCACTCAATGTACTTGGCACTGAGCTTTATGCTCCAAGAGCCGAGGTTATATTGAATGTGCTGAATTACGCAAGGGATACGATGCCCGTTGCATCTGAATAAACTGATTAGCCAGCACTATTAGAAACAGCGCCGCTACATTGTAGCAGGTAAGAAATGGTTTGATTGCCGGTTATTACCACCGCTAGGCAGATTGTATTGTCTTAGTGCGTTAAAAATCAATACCAAACCATTTTTTTCTTTCCTTCTGTTTATACTTCTCGTAATTGAAATGGTATAATTTGCCCGGCCTGTGCGGTACATCGGTTTCATACTCGCCGGTGTCTTCGAGTAAATCCATAGAAAAGAATTTCTTCCTGAAGTTGCGCCTATCCAGCTTTACACCCAGAATGGCTTCATAAAGATTTTGCAATTCACGCAAAGAGAATTGTTTTGGCAACAGGCTAAAGCCAAGGGGATGCTCCTGTATACGGCGTTGCAACCACTGGTAGCAGGCATCTAAAATCTTTTTGTGGTCGAAGGCCATTTCTTCTATATGCCGCACCGCATGCCAGTGCAATTCATTATCCGGCTTTTTCAACTGGTGGTGTTGCACATTTACCAGTGAGCAATACGCTACGGTGATAACCCTTCCGGCAGGGTGCCGGTCTATTTCACCAAATGATTTTACCTGCTCAAGGTACACATCATCCATGCCGGTGCGATTGTTCAAAATGCGGTAAGCAGCCCCATCCAGGGTCTCCTTACTGTCTATCAAATCTCCCAGGAGCGACCACTTGCCTTCAAATTCTTCCAGGTCAGACTTGATAAGCAACACTTTAAGCTCATCTTCATCAAACCCAAAAATCACGCAGTCCACAGAAATACCACTATGGCCTTCATTTTCCAGCTGGCGCAGGATGGTAGAGACGTTCTTTTGACTGGAAACGGTAGCAGGCATTCGTATGTTTGTTTAAGAAAAGAGTAGTGCTGAATCAAAATTACTACACCACGGAAAATATAGCACTAATTATTTATAAATTGAAATTATTGGAAAGGGCACAGAGGCCCGCGCACCATGGATTAGGGCGCTAGCAAACCGTTGTAACAAGAATGCCCGGCATGCCCTGATGCCCAAAGCCGGCCTGAAAATTTCCGCTGCCGCTCATGTTAATTATACGCAGCTTACTTATAAACCCCTACCCATTCTTCACTACTATCATTTACATGAAAAATTTTTCTAATAAACTTCTCGTTTTTGTAAAATAAAGCCCGCTTCGGCATCGTTGTTTTGTTGCCCAACACCCTATTTATGAAAAGACTTGCCATTCTTCTTCCGTGGTTTTCGTTCTTTCTGCGTGAACAGTATCTTAAGGGTTATACCTGCCTCGCACTTCAAATTACCATCATCGGGTGGCCAATCGCCAGCATCTGGGCCCTCGTGACCCTGGTAACTACTGGTGCAAAACCCCAGAATAATGCCATCCTGGAATCTTTACAACCTAATTTTTACAGTAAGGAGACGGCAATGAAGAATACCGCCTAGACTTATTTTCAGCATATAAACAACTCACCTGGCCAGGCGCTCCATGAGGGCCATTACCAGTTTTGCTGAATTGCGTGCGGCTATTTCATAGAAGCTTCGCACATCTGTAGAGGCATTATTACCGGCATCATCACTTAAACTGCGTATAATGATAAACGGTACCCTCTGCTGCCAGCAGGCCTGCGCTACTGCCGCCCCTTCCATCTCAGTGGCATCTGCCTGCAGCTGCGTACGAAACTGCTCCGTAGCCGCACGGGAAGCCACAAATACATCGCCCGTAACAATGGTGCCGGCAATGATGCGCGGACTGCGGGTTCCATTCTTACCAGCTATTTTTTCAAGAGAGAGTCCCTGCCCGGCATTTACGGCCGCCGCCACCAGCTGGCTATCGCAAGTAAAAAATACCGGGTTTTCCTGCATCGTAAATGGGTTGCGCGTAGCCCGCCTGAGCATACTGTCTGGTGTAATGGTGCCATAATCATGGTAAGCAGTCCGGTTGGCAATCACCAGGTCGCCGGGCATCAGCATCGGATTAATACCACCGGCAATACCTGTAAATACCACTTCTTTTGGCTGAAAATGATCCAGCAACAACGCTGTAACAATGGCTGCATTTACCTTACCAATACCGGTTTGTGCCACCACCACGTTCCTGCCATTGAGTTTTCCCTCCAAAAAATGAATATGTGCTATTACGGTATCTTTTGCTTCCTTCAACTGCAGTTGTAACAACGCCAGCTCCGGCGGAAATGCCCCCAGGATGGCCGTTAGCTGCCGGTATTGCCGGGGCGACTGGCTGCTGTCTTTTAATTCCGTAAAAATGGGCGCTTGTCCATAACCGTTATGCAGTGATAAAAGTGCGGTGATAAATACCAGGTAAAAACTTCTTCTCATAATATTTTTTGGGCGATGAATGATACTTACTATGTTATTGCAGGAATAATGAAAGAATGCCAAAGGCATCTATGACCAACAGGGTTGGACTGATAGCTGCTTTCTTACCCGCCACCAGTTTTAATAAAGTGAAACTAAGAAAACCCCAGATGATGCCCTGGGTAATAGAATACGTAAAAGGAATCAGCACCATGGCAATAAAGGCCGGAATGGCGTCATCCATGGCCAGCCAATTGATACGCGTAACGGGTTGCACCATAAACACTCCTACCAGTACCAGCGCCGGTGCTGTAGCAATGGCCGGCACCATGGATAATAAAGGCGCCAGGAAAAGAAAGGGCAAAAACAATACAGCACCGGTAACCGCGGTAAGGCCGGTGCGGCCGCCGGCTTTAATGCCTACTGCAGATTCTATGTAGGCTGTGCCCGGACTAGAGCCCAGCAAACCCGCCATGGTAGTAGAAAAGGCATCCACCAGCAGGGATTGTTTTATATTCCGCGGTTCACCGTCTTCATCCAGCAAACCAGCTGCTTCAGACAGTCCCACAAACGTAGACAGGCTGTCGAACATATCCGTAAACACAAATGAAAAGATAACCGGCCAAACAGACCATTGCAGTGAATGCACCAGGTCTAGCTGAAAAACAAGGCTGAAATCCGGCGCGGCAAACAATCCCTTCCAACTAACCAGTGGGGGCAGGGTTAATCCATACCATCGGCCAATAGGATAAGCCGCAAGCGTGGTAAAGAGAATGCCCAGTAAGATAGCCGCTTTTACATTTCTTGTAAGCAAGACAGCCGTAAAAAGCAGCCCGGCAATAAAGGTGATAGTATCCGGTTGCAAGGCAGCCACACCAATGATGGTAGCAGGCCGGTGTACAATAAAGCCTGCATTGATAAAACCAATAAGTGTTATAAACAGCCCAATGCCCGCTGCAATGGCATAGCGTAATGTTTTAGGAATGGCTTTTACAATATGGGTACGTATATTAAAAGCAGATAACAGCAGGAAGATAATGCCCGACCAGAACACGCCGCCCAACGCAATTGCCCAGGGCAGTTTCATGCCCAATACTGCTGAAAAGGTAAAGAATGCATTCAGCCCCATGCCTGGGGCTACCAGTATCGGGTTCTTTGCGTACAACCCCATCATACAACTGCTGAAAAAGCAAACCAGTACCGTGGCCGTGGCCACCGCCGCAAAAGGAAGACCCGCCTGGCTGAGTATTGATGGGTTTACAACAATGATATATGATGTAGCCAGAAAAGAAGACGAACCGGCAATGATTTCCGTTTGTACACTGGTCTTGTTTTTTTGCAGTTGAAAAAAGTCTCCCATGCGCAGCTATAAGTTGATGGCTCTCATACGGCAGGCAAGCCATTAGCAACGGGGCAAAAGCCCCTGTTGCCAAATATAGACTTCTTAGCTATAATTATTGCAGCATGGCTTTTCTATTTATTGCCAGCAATAGAATTTTTAGTGGCCGGCATTTGCCGCCGGATTCACTTCTCCCCATTGCTGCATCTATGCTTCTACCGTATATGCCCATGCGAAGAAGATGCGTACCGTGTTTACAAGGTTTTGCCAGTAACCGTTTGTGGCGTAGCAGCATTTACCAGTGGAGAAAGTTTAGTACCGATCAGCTCTATGGATGACATGAGCTTATCATGCGGCAAATCTGCACTGTCCATCTGGAAACTGCACCTTGTAATACCTCCCAGTGCTTCACTATGTCTTTTAATTTTTTCTGCCACTGTTTGCGGGCTGCCAACCAGTAATGCGCCAGTGGGTCCGGCCTGCGCCTCAAAGCCCGCGCGCGTCATGGGGGCCCAGCCACGTTCTTTGCCTATCTTGGTCATACTGGCGGCATAGCCAGGATAAAAATTGGCCACTGCTTCTTCATCTGTATTGCCCACGTAACCCAACGAATGCAGTCCCACCTTTAATTGCTCCGGTGCAAAGCCAGCCTTCTTGCCGGCCTGGCGGTACAGCTCTACCAGTGGTGCAAAGCGATGTGTTTCGCCACCAATGATGGCCACCATTAGTGGAAGGCCCAGCATGCCTGCCCTAACAAATGATGCAGGCGTACCACCAACCCCCAGCCAAACAGGAAAAGGATCCTGCACCGGGCGCGGATAAACAGACTGGTTTTTTAAAGGAGCACGGAACTTGCCGGACCAGGTAACAAACTCGTTGTTACGAATGGCCAGCAGCAATTCCAGCTTTTCGGTAAACAGCTCATCATAATCATTCAGGCTAAAACCAAATAATGGAAAGGCATCTGTAAAGGAACCACGGCCCACCACCATTTCTGCCCGCCCCTGTGCAATAAGGTCAAGCGTGGCAAACTGCTGAAAAACACGCACGGGGTCTGCAGCACTGAGCACCGTTACCGCGCTGGTAAGTCGTATGCGCCTGGTCTGTGCCGCAGCAGCCGCCAGTATCAATGCAGGTGCCGAATCTAAAAATCCTTTTCGGTGGTGCTCGCCAATACCAAACACATCCAACCCTGATGTATCTGCCTGTACAATTCTTTCCAGCAATTGTGCCATGGCAGTGGCGTCTGTAGTACTGTTACCTGCATTTTCTACAAACCTTGCCGCAAAACTATCAATGCCTATTTCCATTTTATTTCCTTTTGTTGTTTTTTTATGCTGTCATTTGTTGACGCTGCAAATGTACGTATCTTTGCTATCTAAAAGATACCAGTATCCAAAAGGATACTACACGCCGCCCGCAACATTGGGCAACCTATTAAACATTATACCATGCGTAGCCACCAGGGGAAAGACCACACCTCAGAAGCCTGCCTGCAAAGCATTGCAGCCATCCGCGATACGTTGTATGTACTAAGCGGCAAATGGAAGCTACCCATTATTGTAGCCCTCAGCAATGGACCCCAGCGTTTTAAAGACCTGCAGCGCTCGCTGGAAGAAATTACGCCCAAGATTCTGTCAAAAGAACTGAAAGAGCTGGAGATGAATGATTTTGTTACCCGCACAGTATATGCCACTTCGCCGGTAACCGTAGAATACGCACTTACAAAATACAGCGAAACGCTTGATAGCATCATTGAGAAAATGCGTG
>DATJGC010000677.1:0-5527 GCA_035495345.1 Chitinophagaceae bacterium
CGATGGGTTATATACTCGGTATGGGTTTCGCCTTTAAGGCCAAGCCAGAAGCATTTGCCAGCAGCAGCTGCGCCAATAAAATTGTTAACTAAGACCCTTCGCTGCTGAAGGGTTTTTTATTGAAGGACGGTGTTCTCACACTGCCAGGGAGATTATCCGCCTTTCAGCAAAAACGTTTTACTATTTCCATCACGGCACAGTCAGGCATTTTTCCTTCAGGCCTATTCTTTTTCTTTCGCTGCTTTCGCAAAATTATCATTCATAGTACTGATAAATGCCAGCAGTTTATCGCGCCCCAGTTTTTTCATGGCGCTGGTAACAAAATGCGCGGGCAGAAATTCCCATTCCTTTCTCATGGCATCCAGGAAGGCCTTTACATTGGCGGCCACCACGCGCTGGGTTTCCTTATCGGCCTTGGTAAAAATGAGTGCAAACGGAATCTGCCATTCACCCAGCTGGTTTACAAATTCAAGATCTATTTTCTGCGGGCCATGCCTGCTGTCTATCAGCACAAAGATGTTTACCAGGTTTTCCCTTTTACGAAGGTAATTTTCTATCATCTGCTCCCAGCGGCGCCGATCTCGCTGAGATACCTTTGCAAAACCGTAGCCGGGTAAATCAACAATGTACCAGCTTTTATTGATCAGGAAATGATTGATCAGTTGTGTTTTACCGGGGGTACCGGATGTCTTGGCCAGTTTCTGGTTATTGCACAACATGTTAATGACCGAGCTCTTGCCTACATTGCTTCTGCCAATAAAAGCATATTCCGCTTTGTCTGGCGGCGGGCATTTGGTATAATCCGGGCTGCTGATAACATATTCTGCAGAAAGTATTTCCATGGCGCGAAGATCATTGTTTTTGCGGATTCGCCCGCATTTTACAAAACCAGGGGCCATAACAGAAATGGAACAGTCTGTGCTGTATAGCCTGGTGCCGGCTGCCTTTTTCTAAGCGGCCTGCCGCTTGCAGAAAGCAGCCAACCAAAAAAATTCTTCAACTATCTTTGCCGCCCATGAGTAAGAGCCTTCCACATGATGATATTGTGCCCTTTAAAAACTCTGATAAGAGCAAGAAAGAGCAGGTAGCCGGTATGTTCGACCAGATTGCGTTCCGGTACGATTTCCTCAACAGGTTCCTGAGCGGCGGCATCGACCTATACTGGCGTAAACAAGCCATCCGCGAGCTGCAGGCCCTTCAGCCCAAGGTAATGCTGGATGTAGCCACTGGCACAGCCGATGTGGCCATCATGAGTTTCAAATTTCTGAAACCCGCAACAATAGTTGGCATAGATATTTCAGAAGGCATGCTGCAACTGGGGCGTAAAAAGATCGCCAACTTGCTGTTAAATAAGCAGATAGCGTTGTACCAGGGGGATAGTGAGGCAATAAACTTTGCCACGGATACGTTTGATGCGGTGACGGTGGCCTTTGGTGTCCGCAATTTTGAGCACCTGCGCGAGGGTCTGGCAGAAATGCTAAGGGTACTAAAGCCTGGCGGCAAACTGGTAATACTGGAATTTTCTAAGCCGGGCAGTAGCTGGGTAAGGCAATTCTACAACCTGTACATGCGGGTAGTAACACCGGGCGTTGGCAAATTGGTGTCTAAAAACCGCGAAGCTTACCAGTATTTAAATGATTCTGTACAAAAATTTCCCGAGGGAAATGATTTTTTAACCATAATGAATGATGTTGGATACACTGCTACCTATTTAAAAAAACTTACAGGAGGAATATGCACCATTTATTGCGGTTCAAAAAGCAACAGCCCGGCATTGTAGCAGTGCTTCTATTATTGGCGTCTTCATTTACTTCATCGGGTCAGCTGAGAGATGGTGTAAACCTGCCTGATAACGACGATAAAGCCTATCATATCGGCATTGTTGTGATGGGCGTCAGCAGCCGATTCCAGATAAGTCATCACCCACAGTTCCTTCAAAATGATTCTGTTTTGTCTGTGTATCCCGAAAATACGGGCGGCATTGGCATTGGTGGTATGCATACGTTTAAACTGGGCAGCCATTGGGATGCAAGAGTGGTCTTTCCTCAATTACTCTTTGCCAATAAGGTAGTTACCTATGAATTAAAGTACCCGCAAAGCGGAGAATCGGCGGTTACCAAAAAGACCATTGAATCTATCCTGCTGGGTATACCCATCCAGATAAAATACAAGAGCGACCGTATCAATAATTTCCGCGTGTATATGATGGGCGGTGTTAAGTACGAGACAGATCTTTCTTCCAAGGCCCGCGCAAAGAATGCAGATGAGCTGGTAAAATTAAAGAGCGCCGATTTTGGTATTGAAGCCGGCATTGGCTTTAATTTCTACATGCGCTATTTCGTTCTCTCACCTGAAATAAAGATCAGCAATGGCATCAGCAATGTTCACAGTCGCGACGCCAACCTTAAATTCTCCAATGTTATCGACAAGATACAATCCAGGCAGATTGTATTTTCTTTGATATTTGAGGGGTAATAATAATCGATACTACAATTTTACGTTTTGCTTCTCCGATGATGCCAATACATAGTACGTTCATTGTTGAATAGAAGTGTATTTTAAATGATGGTATACCATGTCCCTTTGCCAACACCGTTTATTTTTAAATGATTGTTTTCTACAAGAGATTCCAAGTGCTTTTTAACAGTATTTCGGTTCGCATTTGATATAGCTACAATTTCTCTGACGGTAATACGCCCTCTTGACTTTGCCAGTTCCAGAATTTGCAGGGATAATCCCGGCAATTGACCCATCAAAAGTTTTTCCCTTTCCAGTTTTACTTCCAATCTTTGCTTCTGCTGTTTCAATGCTTTTAAGAAAAACAATATCCACGGTTGCCAGTTAGGCTCATCATCACTGATGGTTCCCTGTGTTTGTCTCAAAGCGAGATAATAAGCTTCCTTGCTTTGTTCAATGACCGCTTCGAGGGAGCTATATGGCGCATAAGCATAACCGTATTTTAAAAGCAAATAGGTTGTCAGTACCCGCGATAGTCTTCCATTGCCGTCTTGAAAAGGATGGATCGCCAGAAACTCAACTACAAACACAGCAGTAATGAGAAGGGCATGCCATTTTTTTTCTGCATAGGCTTGATTGCACCAGTTGATTAAATCCGCCATCCGCAGAGGCGTTTCAAAGGGGCTGGCTGTTTCAAAAACAATTCCCAGACTTTTACCATCCGGCGCAAAGGCTTCTACATGATTAGGAGATTTTTTATATCGCCCGCTATGCCACGCATCTTTTTCACTATACTCTAATAATTCCTGATGGAGTTGCTGAATGTAATTTTCTGTAAGCGGAATTGCGTCGTAATTTTGAAAAATAAGGCGCATGACTGCGGAGTAGCCGGCTACTTCCTGCTCATCTCTTGATGAGAACTTTTTGATGGAAAGATTACTTAGCAAGATCTCAACTTCTCTATCGCTAAGCCTGCTACCTTCTATACGGGTAGAAGAGCCTATGCTTTCGATGGTGGCTATTTTTTTGAGGGCAGTTAGTTGCTCTGGAGCGAGCTGCCCCAATGCCCGCCACGCCCCCTTAAACTCATCTATTTCAGCGATAAGGGAAAGAATCTCCGGCGTAATTAGCAGAGATGCTATTTTTATAGCCATATCATTACCCATATTTACCCATAATTTATATAAATATCCATAAATTTATCCATAAATATCCATATTTATAAATTTGCTGAAAGATTGTTACTTATTTAACGCTCTTTGTTGAAGACCTGGACGATTATATATTTTCCTACATAAGACAGTATATTTAGCAGTGCCGTCCTCCGCTGGGCAGTTACCAAATCCAAATAAAGTAGATCCTTCAACTATACTGCCTTTGCCATCCGCCCGTTTGCAACAAGGCTATATCAACAGCTCGAGGCGCAACCTGCTATTGTTTCAAAAGAAGTAGACCTGGAAAAAATAAAGCCACAAAATTTTGACTGCGGCTCTAATCCACCGTCTGACAGCAGTTCACCACCACGGCGAATCTAAATGGTGGGCTATCTTGCCCGTTTCCTTACAGGTTTTGCAACAGGCAAAACAGGCTGCTGCAACTGGTCTTTTAAAAATCGCTCTATCTTAGTGAAGAGGTTGATACGTGCAATATTGGCGCTGCCGTTGCTGCTGATATTATGCGCATAATCAGGAAAGAAATACTGGTCAAACTGTTTATTGGCGTTGATGAGTTCACGGCTCAATTCCATTGAATTTTGAAAATGCACATTATCGTCTGCACTGCCATGTACCAGCAATAAGCCTCCTTTATAATTCTCTACAAAGTTTACGGGCGAAGCTTTCTTATACCCTTCTGCATTCTCTGCGGGCAACTGCAGCAGCCTTTCCGCATACACGTTATCATAGAAGCGCCAATTGGTAACCGGTGCAATGGCAACAGTCGCCTTAAAGGCACCGGCATACTTTGTGGCTGCCAGCGCGGCCAGGTACCCGCCATAACTCCAGCCCATGAGGGCAGTATTGGCGCTGTCTGCCCGTTCATTGGCGACCAGGTATTCTTTTAGCGCTATGAGATCTTCCAGCTCAGTATCGCCCGGCTTTTTACTGGTAGCCTTTCTGAATTGCTGTCCGCGCCCCGGGGTACCCCTGGGGTCTATACAAGCCACCAAAAAACCCTGGCTGGCCAGGTAGCGCAAAGAAAGCCCCATCTTATCCATCCATTCATTGCGCGCTTCCTGCTGTGTGCTGCCGCCATACACGTAAATGAGCAGGGGCAATTTTTTGCCGCCGCCGGGCGGACGAACCAGCCATCCATCATAACTGGTATCATTATGCGAAAAACGGAAGTTTTCAGCAGCCGGTACTTCAAATTCAGCGAGATGCTGCTGCAGCAATTTGTTTTGCACCAGCGGCTGGTGTAATGCCTTGCCATTACTATTGTACAATTGATAAGTGGCCGGGCGGTTAAGTGTAGAATAACCATCAAAGAAATACTTGAAATTACCTGTCAGCTGCACATGGTGTACGCCGGCATTGTCTGTAAGGCGGTGCGGGTTTCGGCCATCCAATCCGCACTTGTACAAATGCGCATCCCTGTAGCCGGTTTCATTGGCCATAAAATAAATCTCTCCATTCTGTTCATCCACGCCTTCCAGGCTAAGCACTTCCCAGGGCCCTGTGGTGATGGGTTTACGCTGGTAATTGTTCAGCGGCAGCTCATAAATATGCGTATAGCCGCCCTGCTCGCTCAGCCAGAGTACGGCGTTCCTGGTTTGCAAAAAGAAAAGATTGCGCGGGTAGATGCGTACATACTCCTTGCTCTCCTCTGAAAACGCCGTTTGTGCATTACCGTTACGCACATTTACTTTCAACACATCTAATTTGGTCTGCGGGCGGTTGAGGCGTTGTACCCAAACGGCATTGCCATCTGCCTGCCATTGAATGCCCACAATGTATTGGTTGGGGTTGCCGCCCAAATCTGCCTTGGTAAGCACCTTATTGCGTAGCTGGTAAATATACAGTTCCACCTCCGGTATGGCCTCGCCCGGTTTGGCATATCGCTCCGTTTTTAC
>DATJGC010000678.1:0-3171 GCA_035495345.1 Chitinophagaceae bacterium
ATTACCAGTGTACTCGCCGGTACCTGCACCCTGCTGGCAGGCAACCATATGCAGCAATTTAGAGACGGTGAAGTATTTGTAATCGGCGCCAACCAGCCCCACCTGTTCAAGAGCGACCCCGCTTATTTTGAAAAAGGGTCAAGAAAAATGATTCATTCCCTCAACCTGTTTTTCAAACCCTCCGGATTTATTGAACCCTTGCTGCAGCTACCTGAAATGAGCAGGATAAAAAAATGGATGGCGGGTGCTGCGCATGGTTTGCAGGCAGCGCCCAATGCTGCACAGAAAATTACGCAAGCATTGCAAACTATCAATGCCGCCACAAATGGTAAACGGATGGCGGCATTCATCTTACTGCTGCAGTTGTTGGCAGACAGTAAAAAATGGCAGCCCTTCTCTACAGATGCGTTCACCCATAACTTTACAGATATAGAGGGTTTGCGTATTAATGATGTATACCAGTACAGCATGGCCAATTATACCCGTGCCATAGCTTTGGAAGAAGTAGCCGCACTGGTGCACCTAACAGTGCCCTCTTTCTGCCGCTACTTCAAAAAGCATACGGCCAAAACCTATATCCAGTTTCTGAATGAGGTAAGAGTAAATGAAGCCCGCAAGCAGCTGCTTGATAAAAAAATGAGTGGTATTGCAGCCGTGGCTTACCAGTCTGGCTTTAACAATGTAGTAAACTTTAACCGCGTATTTAAAAGCGTTACCGGCCGTTCACCCAGCGCCTTTTTGCAACAATACCGGCGGCAGAGCAATGAGTAAATAAAGCGAAGGCCAAATGCCCTTATTGCAAGGCGGCAACGGGCGCGCGCACGGTGCGGCAGCCAAATACCCTGCCCGCGGTTTTGCCGGCATTGGCCTCTATGCGCACATTGATGGAGGTCTTGCCTTTCAACAGCGAGGCCGGAATAGGATATTCTTTATCATAAAACTTACCGGTGGTGCCCCCATTCCATTCTACTGAGGTGAGTTTAACGCCGTCTACCAATATGTCAAACGCACTTTTTTTATCATCGCCAAAATAAGTACAAAGCAAATTGTTGGGCACTGAGGGCTCTACCAAAATATCAAAAGAGAAGAAACCGCCGGCGCGGGCCTCACGGCCAGAACGCGTAAGCGCATTGCCCGGGTAAGAATTGATGGAAGCCTGCAGGTGGTGTTCTCTTTCAGGCTGCATCTCACCAAGCCGCATTATGTCAATGGTGCGTTGCTGAATGGCCTTTTGCTGTTCCTGTTCCTCACGGTAGGCCGCTTCGCGGGATGCCCATTCTTCGTTGGTAAAATAATCCCAGTAAACAGAATAATAATTGTTATTCATCCCGTACAGGGGCGATAATTCCGCATCAAATGGCTTACCCACGCCTTCCATCTTAAAGCTGAGTGTTTTGCCCGGCACCGGTTTCACCCATGCATCAACGTTATGATTGGAGGTTAACAATACCGGTGTACCATATACCGGATCGGGCATGGTATCTCCCAGGTTGCCTGCCAGCAAGACAGGGCCATACAATAATGCCACGCGGTTTTTATTATCGGGCATGCTTTCCGTATACACGTGCATGGTAAACTCAGCGGTAATTTTATCGTTGTTGTGCCAGTTGCCGTTTAACTGCAGGTACCCGTTGCTGGCCAGTACCGCGGTAACAGCACGGTTATTTACCTTCAGCGTTACCTTTTCTGCCCACCAGGGCTTGCGAATAAAAATGCTGAAGCGTGCCGGTTGCGCCGTGGCAATGGTAAGCGTGCTTCGGTTGCTGTCTGGGAAAGCAGTGGATTGCTCAATGCGTATTGTTTTCTCTCTCCATTGAAGCGTGGACGGTATAAACAGGTTCACAAACAAATCTCCCTGCGGACTTTGGTTGTAAATAGCCTCGCCATATTTTGAATGGTTTTCAATACCTGAGCCCACACAGCACCAGAATGAATTAAACTTATCTGAAAACACTTTTTTTCCGCCCATGCGCAAGGGAATAAAATAACACATCATGCCACTGTCGGCCTCCTGGCTGGCCAGTATATGGTTGTACAGGGCCCGTTCATAATAATCTGTGTAAGCGGCGCTTGGGTTAAATGCAAAGAGCTGTCGCGTTAGCTTCAGCATATTATAGGTATTGCAGGTTTCAGTAGTATTATCACTGAGGCGGTCGTTCAGTTTATCCTCCTCTCCCAAATATTCATAATTGCTGTTGCCGCCATTGGCATAGGTATGGTGTTGTACAATGGTATGCCAGAAGAAATCGGCCGCGCTGCTGTCTTTAGTACTGCCGGTTAACTGGTAACGTCTTTCTACGCCCAGCACTTTGGGGATATTGGTATTGGAATGCCGTCCCTGCATAATATCTACCTGGTGCGCCAGTGAGTCAAGCACTACTTTATGATGAAATTTATAAGAAAGGTCGAGGTATTTTTTATTGCCGGTAATTGCATAAAGATTCACCAGCACTTCATTCATGCCACCATGTTCGCAATCCAGCATTTGTTGCAACTGTGCGTCTGTGAGGTTTTTTAATTCAGCATCAATCCATCCACCAATTTTTTGCAGTACGTTTAATGCCTGCGTATTATCGCAGTACAAATAAGCATCCAGCAAGCCTGCCATTACTTTGTGCAGGGTGTACCATGGTACCCACGTGCCATTGAGATCAAAGCCGCGCGAACGGATATCGCCACGTGCTACCTGGGCAAACACAGTATCCTCATTGGGCACAGCTCCTACATAACCCGTCTTGCGTGCGGCCTGGCAGCGCGCCAGCTCCTGTACAATATAGGTGGTTCGTTCTTTAAATCTATTATCTCCGGTAGAAGCATACATCATGGCACAAGCAGAAAGGTAATGGCCGAGGGTATGACCAGAAATGGTTTCCTTCTCCCACCCACCATACACCTCAGCTTTTACCGGTAGCCCGGCATTGGCATGAAAGCGATGCAGCAAACGATCAGGTTCAATTTCCAGCAAGTAGGCAGCATCCAGCTCCATGGCTTTTTTGAATGGCCCGCTGGTAATGCGCACATCGCGCAGGTTAAAGCCATACGCTTTTACCGGCATTACAGGCAATACCTTCATCCGGCTATCGTGTAAGATTGCCAGGTAATTTTGTGCAGTTGCTGCATTGGCCAGCAAGCCCGCTGACAGGAGCAGAAAGATTTTTTTCATGTTGTACG
>DATJGC010000679.1:0-3632 GCA_035495345.1 Chitinophagaceae bacterium
CTGACCGTGATCGGTCAACGCAGGCCATGCTGGCCAAACTTCTCGACCTTGAAAATATCCGGCTGGCAGATATGGACGCCAACCGTGTAGACATGCACCTGCTTTCGCTTACCATGCCGGGCATCCAGATTTTTGAAAAAACCAAGGCGAATGCGCTGGCCACCCTGGCCAACGACCGGCTGGCGGAAGTCATTCAACGCCACCCCACAAGATTTGCCGGCCTGGGCTCCTTTGCACCGCAGGATGTGCCGTCTGCAGTAAAAGAGATCCAACGCTGTATTCAGCAATTGCAGCTAAACGGTTTTATTGTAAACTCACATACCAATAATGCCTACCTTGATGAAGAGCAGTTCTGGCCCCTGCTGGAAGCAGCAGAGGCATTGGACCGGCCGCTTTACATACATCCCCGTGCCCCCTCAGATGGCATGGCAGCACCCTTTCGGAATTACCGGCTGGAAGGCGCAGTCTGGGGCTACGGCGTAGAAACAGCCACCCATATTATGCGCATGATTTTTAATGGGGTGTTCGACAAGTTCCCGAACCTACAGGTAGTCATTGGCCATATGGGCGAAGCACTCCCATTTTGGCTATGGCGTTTAGACTTTATGGGAGCACCGGGTGCCAGGGCAGGTAGAAAAAATGCGCGAAAACCCAGCGAATACTTTCAACGCAATATCACTATCACCACCAGCGGCGTTGAAGACCCGCTGGCGCTTCGCTATTGTATAGAAAAAATTGGCGTAGATCGCATCATGTGGGCAATTGATTATCCGTACCAACCCACCGCGCCCGCAGTAAACTTTATTGAAACGGCGCCTTTATCGCCTGTAGAAAGAACAAAAATTGCGTTCGACAATGCCGCAAGAATTTTTAAACTGAAGACGAAATAATGTAAAAGCATTGATAAATTTAAGTCCACCCGCCCACCGGCCAGGCTTTCCCCATGCCTGGCCGTTCTTTTGGCTAGTTCCCTTGTTTTTAAGCTGGTTTTAATCTCAGTCTGTTCCATTTCGGCCGCCAACAAAGAAAAACTTCCGCTTCGTATTGCGCAAAGTATAGCCCTGCCCATTAAATTTATTCACCACTGCCCAGGAGGCAAAGGGCGAATGCGGTTTTCCCTTATCTTGCAGCCAGCACAAAACCTGTTTATGACTCATGCCGTTGCGATTACGTGTTCCTGGATACGTTCTGTAAACCCTGTTAGCAATATCCCTCATAACCCCTCCATAGATTTTTACGGTAATCAAGTTTACTTTTTCCGCGCATAGTCATTGTCGTTATCATTTATGCTATTTAAAAAATTGTAGAGAAAGAACCATGCGCTATACCTTATCTGTTCCCAGCTTATTTTTTATTGCCATCATCGTATTGTTGTCGTCTAACAGCATGGCTCAATGCACTGATTCCAGCGTACTCAAATACGCCCTGCATCCGCCTCCGGGTGTGTCTGCTTATGATGTTGCCACAAAGGTTTTTCGATGCTTTATTCATAGCAGCGGCAGCCAGTTGCCTGCTGCGGCAGCCGACAAGCCAGTTATAACAGCAGGAACTTTTTCGCCCAGCTTACGCGGTGCGGCTGTATCGCCGGCAGATAACAGGATTAGGTACATTGGCGGTCATACCGTTGAAAGCTTTGCCAATGTGCAACCCGGAAATTATCCTGCCTCACTGTTCACTACTGCAAAAAACGTTAGTTTCTCCGCCACAGAACGGAGCGCTATCGGGTCAATCGTAGAATTTGATCTTACCTGCCCGCGTTTTGAAATCTTTGAGTATGAAAGTGGTGGTGCTGTACGCGTATTAATAGACAATAAAATAGCCGGTGCTTACAATTATCGCTCCGCCGGTGACCTCAATTATCGTTTGTTTGATTTTACTGCTATTAACGCAAAACCGGTTAAAAGACATGTGAGGCTGGAGTACAGTGGAAAGTCTGTCATGGGCGGTTTGCAACTGGATACCATTGGCAGCCTGCTTCCACTGGAGGATAAAAATAATTACCGCATCTGCTGGCTGGGAGATTCATTTACAGAGGGCACTGGCGTAGCAAATACCCAAACACCGCATGAGGCCGTGGCTGCTTATGCAAGCAAGCTCCTTGGCTTCTCAGATTACAGGCTGAGCGGCCTTGGCGGCACAGGCTATAGCGCCTCTTACAACCCTGGCTTTGGTTCGGTTCGTCCATCGCTTTTTGAGCGCGTACAATATGACGGTGTAGCTGCAGATGTATTTGTGGTGGCGCTGGGTTTGAACGACATGGATACAGATACTTCCCTTAGCCGAAAAATTACCGCTTCGCTGGATAAGCTCCGCGCCGCTAACCAGGCATCACTCATCTATGTGCTGGGGCCATACGGAAATGGAAGGGGAGAAAATATTAAAGCCAACGTAGAACAGAAGATCATCAGTGCAGCAGCCAATCGGCCGGGGGTAAGTTTTATCAGCGTGTATGATATTGCGTTTACGAAGTCGGATACCACGCACCCGGATCCTGCTGGTCATGTTACCCTTGGAAAAGCCATTGCTGCGCGCATCCAGGCGCGTGTAGACGCTGCTGACAGCCTGCTTACCATACCTGATACCAGCAGCGGCGGCACTACCAATCCGCCTACCAGCTTCAGCGCAAAAATTGGCCCCAACCCGGTGCGGCAGGGAGAAGATTTGCGTTTGCAAATCAACAGCACGCAGGCCGGCGAGGGTACCCTCACTATCATCAGTAATACGGGCATCCGTCTCTTCCGTCAGCGGCTTACACTTATCAAAGGCGCTAACAACACTCCTGTGCATACTGCCCGTCTTACACAGGGACTCTACCTCGTTAATATCAACAATGGCAGCGCTTCTATAACCTTAAAAATAGTAGTGCATTAATTGAGTGTATCGCTATCCGGAAGTAAATAAAATAACTGTTGATTGGTTAGCATTGCCTTATTAAGACGATGCTCTCATCACCGCAATAGCGGTGAGATAGGCGGCTATTTTTTCCATCCGCGACTAATAATGGCACTTATCGGTGCTACCATGGGAGCTGCGCCAAATTTTTGCGCCAGCGCGTTTTCAAGTGCTAATGTTATGGAAGGAATCTGTTCGGGAAAACGTTGGGCGATTTCCTTATACAGCGTACCTCCCTTTACAAAACCCGCTGCTGCTTCACGCGCAGTAGACGTCACTGAAAAAAGTTGCACCTTCTCCGTTGTTATAGCAGAGAAACCCGCGGTAGCCAACAACATCTTCAATTCTTTTTCATTGTGCATGGAGGTGGCCACCAGCGAAGAAGCAGGTATTGGTATGCCAAGGTATTCAGCTGCCAATAGCATAGACGTATGTGAGGCTGCATTCTCTTCCAGCTTACTCCAGGTAGTAAACAATAGCGACCCGCCCGGCTTCAGCACGCGATAGGCTTCGGCCATTGCCTTTTCCTTATTTTCTACAAACATGTACCCGAAAGCACATACCACCAGGTCGATGCTGTTTTCCGGTAAACCAATGTTCTGCGCATCTATAAATTGCCATTGTATGGTTGCTGCATGGAGTTGTTTTTTTGCCTGCTGCAGCATGCTTTCACTAACATCTGACGCTATCAGCCTGGTGCCTGGCAGCAGGCGGCGCTGGAGATGACGCGTTACCCTTCC
>DATJGC010000680.1:0-5694 GCA_035495345.1 Chitinophagaceae bacterium
TAAAGTAGACAAAGTTAACAGTAATCATTACATCCTTTTAACGGGTAAGACGAATGTTGTGGCGGTATTATCAGGGCAACTGGTAGGTGCTGTGTTTTACGGGGTGTTTACCAATGGTGAAGACCATGCTCAGGCCAAGGGTATTGGGCAAGGCATTAAAGTTGGGTTTTATTTTCAGGCTTAGATCATTGCTAACATCAAAGTCTTTTAGATGGCCGTCTACCGTGGCATCTACCACGTTCAGCGCCCAGAAAAAAATGAAGAAGAGCACAGAGTAGTCTAAATCTTTCCTGAATTCATTGCGATAGGTTTGCAGATAATAGGAATTGCCCAACTCGGCCTGCGCTCTTAAGGCCGGGTCTACTTTATTGATATCAAATTTGCTGGAGTCTGCCGTGTTGCGGTTGATAACATAGAAGTACGCATACTTCACCTTATTGTATTGTACACGGTTATAATTAAAAATGGCGCCGGTAATACCCAGGGCTGCGTATACTACAGGTATCTTCCAGTAACTGCGGTTATAGGCCTGCCCCCAACCCGGGATAATAGCAGAGCGGATGGTAGCCTTGCGCGGACTGTGTTTTTTCTTTGTGCTGGTATCCTTTACGGCCAGTTTCACTGTGCCGCTATCGGCACGTTGTACGGTTTGCCTGCTGGAATCCGTCTTTTGTGCGTTTGTGCAAAGCGCGGTAAACAAGAGGGCGGCCAATAAAAAAAAGCAACGGATCTTCTTCATGCTGTTCAATTAGCGGACACTCCCAGCTGGTCTAGTATTTTATTAAACGCTTCCAGCGAATAATATTCTATGCTGATGCTGCCATAACCTTTTTTATTATGGTTCAGCCTGACCTTGGTACTGAAGTGAGACGCTAAATTATCTTCAATTTTTTTATAGAGATGGGGCAGTTCCGGATTTATCGATTGTTTAACGGGTACAGCAGACTTGTACAGCTTGCGCACCAGTTCTTCTGTCTGCCTTACAGATAATTTGCGTTCTACCACCTGTTGAAATACGTAGAGCTGTTTATCAATGGTATCTACATTAACCAAGGCCCTGGCATGCCCCATACTTAGATTTCCATTTCTAACCGCCACCTGTATATCCGGCGGTAGTTTTAGCAGGCGGATATAATTGGCTACCGTGCTTCGCTCCTTGCCCATTCTTTCTGCCACCTGTTCCTGGGTATGATCCAGCTCATCCATCATTCTTTTATAGCTGAGCGCTATTTCAATAGCGTTCAGATCTTCACGCTGCAGGTTTTCAAGCAGCGCCAGTTCTAATAACTGCGCGTCATTGGCCTGCCTGATATAGGCCGGCATATCCGTCATGCCCGCAATCTTTGCCGCCCTGAAACGTCTTTCGCCGGATATCAGCCGGTATTTTCCGCTGGGCAGCCTTGACACCGTGATGGGCTGTATAATATCATGCAGTTTAATGGAAGCGGCCAGTTCATTGAGTGCCTGCTCATCAAAATGATGGCGTGGCTGTTTAGGATTGGTTTCTATATCCTGCAATGGAATGCGCAGCACACCGGTGGCCTGTTCTACCACATTACTTTTTAAGGTACCACTGGTGGTCTTCAGATCAGAATCTATGCTTTGCAACAGTGAGCGGATACCTTTGCCCAGTGCTTCATTATTTTTTTTTGGATTTGTCATTGCTTGCGGGTTTGAAGAGCGCGTTTACTGATTACTGTGAATGGCGTTGCGGTGATAACTATGTACCGGCTATTCCAGTATGCGTTCTTCCTGTTTCATCTTTGTAAGGTCGTTTTTTTGCAGCACCTCCTTGGCCAGGTTCAGGTAATTCATAGCGCCCTTGCTAACGGCATCGTACAATATAACGGGTTTGCCCACGCTTGGCGCCTCGCTGATTTTTGAATTGCGGTGAATGATGGTACTGAAGACCATTTCATCAAAATGCTTTCTTACTTCGCTCACTACCTGGTTGCAGAGGCGGAGCCTACCGTCGTACATCGTCATCAGAATGCCTTCAATGGCCAGTTGCTGGTTGAGCCTGTTCTGTACAATTTTAATGGTATTAAGCAGTTTTCCCAGTCCTTCCAGGGCAAAAAATTCTGTTTGCACGGGTACAATAACAGAGTCTGCGGCTGTTAGCGCATTTACGGTGATCAGGCCTAGTGAGGGTGAGCAATCAATTACAATGAAATCATAGGCATCACGCACCGGTTCCAGCAGGTTTTTTAATACTGCCTCGCGGTTGGGGTAATTGATCATTTCTATTTCGGCACCTACCAGGTCTATATGACTGGGCACCACATCCAGGTTGGGGATATCAGACTTCAATATAACATCACGCACGGGTGTTTCATTCACCATGCAATCATACAGGCTCTTGGTTACGTTGTGCAGATCAAAGCCGGTACCCGTGGTACTATTGGCCTGTGGGTCTGCATCTACCAGCAGCGTTTTAAATTCCAGTACGGCAAAGCTGGCCGCCAGGTTGATAGCCGTGGTGGTTTTTCCTACACCACCTTTCTGATTTGCAATACCAATTATTCTTGCCATATTTTTTCAACGCAGCACCAGGCAGCGTTGTTCTTTTTATTGTTCAAAAAAAGCGATCGTTTCAGCGAGTAACAGTTTATCAACCCAGCACTTAAATATCCGGACGGCTGGCTTTTACTTTTGCTTTACCATCCCTTCAGCACCAACAAAACCTACCATTGCCAACCCGGTAAAGTTGTCTCCAATAGGCAATACCGCAAAATTTAGTTTTGCCCACCTGGTAATCAACTGCCTGCCTGCGCTGCTGCCGTACAAAGTTGGTAAGCAGTCGCTTGGCGCCCCAGGCCGGCAATGATCAAGCACATTTCGCAAAACGCCTGTTTATACAATCATGCCCTAATCTCAGGCCTGCCCATTACTTTTGTCCCGCCGGAAAAGAATTGTTACGCCATTGCCAGCAGAGCAGGCAGCAAGCCCTTAATGTTAGCTGCGTAACGGGATCAACCTTTTAAAGAACCAGTAATTTGGCTTTATTAAAAGCAGCAGCAGGCATAAGGCAGCCACTGCGCAGGTTGACAAAAATAACGCATCGAACCAAGAAATGAAAGGCTTATCATCAGCCTGGGGCAACCAAAACGAGAAAGCATTGTTGATCAAAGCCCCGACCCGGCAAAAAAAGGGCAGTGTTATAATAAATTTATGATTACCATCATCAGCGGAACCAACAGGCATGGAAGTAATACAGGCAAGGTAGCGGAACAATACCGGCAACTTTTACGCAATAAAGGCATAGAGCCGCAGTTTCTCTCCCTGGAGGGCTTAGACGTAAATGAGCGCAATGCACGGATACAACAACTGGAGAAGGAAGTGCTGATTCCTACAGACAAGTTTATTTTTATCTCCCCTGAATACAATGGCAGCATACCCGGCGTCCTGAAATCTCTGATAGATATTTCAGACATAAAGAAAGTATGGTGGGGCAAAAAAGCGCTGCTTACGGGGGTTTCTACCGGTAGGGCCGGCAACCTGCGCGGCATGGAACACCTCACCGGCATTCTTCATTATGTAAAAGTGCATGTACACCATAATAAACTACCCATTTCTGTGGTGGATAAATTATTAAACGGTGCCAATGTAATTACAGACCCTGCTACCCTGCAGGCCATTGATGAACAGCTGAACGAGTTTCTGGCGTACTAGCCGGTAACCCAAGCTTAACGGCAGCCTGCACAGCCTTCAAACGCTACTTCATCCATTACCAAACATCAAATTTTAACCTAACCATTCATGCGCAGTCCTTCATTTGTGTTGATCATCCTGGTATTGATGCTATTGCTGGATCTCTACGTTTTCCAGGCAGTGAAGACCATCAGCGGCAATGCCAGCCAGCGAACAAAGATGATTATCTATGCCAGCTACTGGACGCTCTCTGGCTTAACCGTACTTTTTTTACTGGCCATGCCCTATATCAATTACGATAAATGGCCGCGTGCCGTACGCACTTATCTTTTTGCCACCATCCTGGGTTTATTCTTTGCTAAAATAATTGCGGTGGTTATTTTTTTGATAGATGATATACGCCGGTTGATTCAATGGGCTTCGGGCAAATTGTTTTTTCGGAATACCGAAGCAGATGGCTTTAGTGGTGATGGTATTTCTCGTTCTGTCTTTCTCAGCTGGCTGGGCATTGGTGCGGGCACTGCCCTCTTTGGTACGCTGCTCTATGGTTTTAGTAATAAATACAATTACCAGCTGCGCCGCGTAAAGCTGGCGTTCAATAACCTGCCCGCTTCTTTTAAAGGGTTGAAGATTGTACATATCAGTGATATCCACAGCGGCAGTTTTACCGATAAAGAGGCGGTGGCAAAAGGTATTGAAAAAGTCTTGCAGGAAAAACCAGACCTGATTCTTTTTACGGGCGATTTGGTAAATGACCGCGCTACAGAAATGGATCATTATATGGATGTTTTCAGCAGGTTAAAAGCGCCGCTGGGCGTGTTCTCCACGCTGGGCAACCATGATTACGGAGACTACGTGCAATGGGAAAGCCAGGCAGCCAAAGATGCTAACCTTGAAGCATTGAAACAGGTGCATGCCAGGCTGGGCTGGCGTTTGCTGATGAATGAACATGTGGCGCTGGAAAAAAACAATGAGCAGATTGCCTTGCTGGGTATAGAAAACTGGGGGGCAAAGGGTCGGTTTCCGAAGTACGGCCGCATGGATTTGGCGCATCCCGGCACGGAAAAATATCCTTTCAAAATTTTAATGAGCCACGACCCCAGTCATTGGGATGCCGAAGTGCAACCAAAGTACGGCGATATTGACCTTATGCTGGCAGGGCATACCCACGGAATGCAGTTTGGCGTGGAGATACCCGGTATAAAATGGAGCCCGGTGCAATACATGTACAAAGAATGGGCGGGCCTGTATGAACAGGGAAACCAGAAACTCTATGTTAACCGCGGCTTCGGGTTTATAGGTTATCCCGGCCGGGTTGGCATTCTGCCGGAAATTACTGTATTGGAACTAACCTGATGAGGGCGAAGGCTCAATCCACCTGCAACGCCATCTGTATATTGCAACGCTCATAAGGTGTTGGGTGACCAGCCACCTTGGTAAAACCGAGCTTATGGTAAAGGCGGATGGCAGGCGCCAAAATGGTATTGCTTTCAAGGTACAGTTTACGCGCCCCGAGCGATCTTGCTTTGTCAATAATGGCCCTGCCCAGCAGGTAGCCGATATTTTTGCCACGTGCCGCCGGCGCCACAGCCATTTTTGCGAGCTCAAAATCATAGACGCCATCATTCATTTTAATGAGTGCGCAAACGCCCACAGGTTGGTTGTTCAAAATGGCCACCAGTATGGCACCGCCTTTATCAAGAATATAGCCCTGCGGATCATCCAGCGCCTTGTAATCGGCCGGCTCCATGGTAAACCAGTGACTGATCCATTCTTCATTCAGCTGCCGGAAGGCCTGCTGGTAGCTGGCGTTGTAATTGATAATGCTTACCTGGCTGCTTTCTCTTTTTTTCTTTTGCTCCTGCACCCGCCTGAACAGCGGCTTTTGAGCTAAAAGGTATTCCCATTCTGCCATCGCTTTCCAAAGATCATGACGGGTTTGTGCCGCCGCTTCTTCAATAGCGTTGGTAACATCTGTGTACTGATCCTGTATGGCAAGGGCTATTTCCCTGCCTTTGGCGGAGAGCAGCACCAGGTTGCGCC
>DATJGC010000681.1:0-2114 GCA_035495345.1 Chitinophagaceae bacterium
AGCAATTGGTATGAGCTGGGCACCGTAGCCGCTGCAGGTAATGCAGGGGTTGCTACCAAATACCAGTTTGCAGATAACAAAGCCGCTGCCATCAATTATTACAGGCTCAGGATTGTTGATAACGACGGACGTTATATTTACTCCAATGTAATTGTGGTACGTGCGCAGGATATCAACACCAATATCAGCCTGTTTCCTAACCCGGCAGTAAACAATGTAAATATCACTATCGGCAGAGGACTGGCGCAACATGGCTTTACGCTAAATATCATCAACCACAACGGACAGATGGTAGCACGTAAGCAGGTGATAGACGGCACCAGCACACTTTCACTTGATGTAAGTCACCTGAAAAGCGGCAACTACACATTGGACATTCTTTTTGCCAATGGTGTACGTGAAGCACACAAACTGGTGATAGCAAAATAAACAGTATCAATATTTATAAAAAAAGCCGATGGTCAGCCATCCGCTTTTTTTATGTCCATGCAAAGTTCTATCAGCACGCTATTGGTGGAAGCCGGGTGCAGAAAGCAAACCAGCTTATTATCGGCGCCTATTTTGGGAACATCATTCAATAGCACAAAACCTTCACCTTTTAATCTTTCCATTTCTGCATAGATATCCTGCACGTCAAAAGCAATATGGTGCAGCCCTTCGCCCCTTTTTTGGATAAACTTTGCAATAACGCCGTCTGGCGCACTGCTTTCTAGTAACTCAATCTTGCTATCGGCTTGTTGAAAAAATGCTGTTGTAACGTTCTCGCTGGCTACTTCCTCCTTTTTGTAACAGGCAGTGTCCAGCAGCTTTTCAAACAAGGGAATGGATACCGAGAGGTCTTTTACGGCAATACCAATATGCTCTATTTTTATCATCATAAATAACGTTTTATGCAAAGGCAGCGATGAAAGAACAGTACCCCTTAACGCGCAGCCTGTTTAACAGCACGCTGGCTAAAATTAAAACCAATTGGGGTAAATTTGTGTTTTAAAAGAAACTCAATTATGCTTCACCTGCCGGTGTACCTGGATAACAATGCAACTACCGCCTGCGACCCGCGGGTAGTAGAAGCAATGCTGCCGTTTTTTACCGGCTGGTATGGCAATGCGGCCAGCAGGAACCACGCCTTTGGCTGGCAGGCAAAGGAAGCGGTAGACCTGGCGCGTGAGCAGGTAGCCGCACTGGTGGGTGCAGTGCCGCAGGAAATCATTTTTACCAGTGGCGCCACCGAGGCAGACAACCTGGCCATTAAAGGCGTAGCTGAAATGTATGCTGGTAAGGGTAACCACATCATCACTATTACTACAGAACACAAAGCGGTACTGGACAGCTGCAAACACCTGGAGAAAAAAGGCATCGATATTACTTACCTGCCGGTAGCGGCAGACGGCAGTATTTCGCTGGCAGCGCTGGAAGCGGCCATCCGGCCTACCACCAGTCTGATAGCTGCCATGTACGCCAACAACGAAACCGGTGTAATACACCCGGTAAGAGAAATTGGCGCCATTGCTAAAAAACACGGGGTCATTTTCTTCTGTGACGCCGTACAGGCCGCCGGCAAAATTCCGGTGCAGGTACTGGCGGATGGTATAGATATACTGGCATTAACCGCGCATAAAATGTATGGCCCCAAGGGAGTGGGCGCATTGTACGTGCGCCGGCGAGACCCACGGGTAAAACTGGCGCCACAACTTGATGGCGGTGGCCATGAAAGAGGGTTGCGCTGCGGCACCCTGAATGTACCGGGTATTGTTGGTTTTGGCAAAGCGGCGGCGCTGGCCATGGCCGAAATGGAGGCAGACGCTCAACGTTTATCCGCCTTACGCAATACCCTGGAAACCTCCCTGCTGCAATTGGGCGACGTACTGGTGAATGGTGATCCGCAGCATCGCCTGCCCCATGTAACCAATCTTTCTTTTACCGGCACAGAAAGCGAAACCCTGATGATGCGTTGCTGTAAACAGGTAGCGCTGAGCTCGGGCAGTGCATGTACATCAGCCTCCATAGAGCCTTCTTATGTGCTGAAGGCCATGGGTATGAGCGATGAGCGCGCCCATGCATCCATTCGGTTTGCATTAGGCCGCTTTACTACCGAAGAAGAGATTAATTTTGTA